>NZ_JBQSYD010000010.1:0-116727 GCF_052378905.1 Halomonas sp. AOP22-C1-8
TAAAAAAAACCGACCCAGCTGGGTCGGTTTTCATTCTGCTTTAAAGAGGCAGCAACTAAAGATTTACTCTTCAGCAGCGGCTTCTTCAGCAACCGGACGGTCTACTAGCTCAACGTACGCCATAGGCGCGTTGTCGCCGGTGCGGAAACCGCACTTGAGAATACGGATGTAGCCACCCGGACGCTCGGCGTAACGCGGACCCAGCTCATTGAACAGCTTGCCAACGGCTTCTTTGGAACGTGTGCGAGAGAACGCCAAACGACGGTTCGCAACGCTATCCTGCTTGGCTAAGGTGATCAGCGGCTCGATAACGCGACGCAGTTCCTTGGCCTTGGGCAGGGTTGTCTTGATGACTTCATGTTCGACCAGCGAGACAGACATGTTCTTGAACATGGCCTGACGATGCGAGCTGGTGCGATTCAGATGACGACCACTCTTACGATGACGCATGGTTGTAATTCCTTACCAAACTGGGACTCAAGTCGACACTCACGCGGTGGCCTTGTCGTCCTTCAGGCTAGCGGGCGGCCAATTTTCCAACCGCATGCCGAGGGACAAGCCGCGCGCCGCCAAAACGTCCTTGATTTCATTCAAGGATTTTTTACCGAGGTTCGGTGTCTTCAACAGCTCAACTTCTGTGCGCTGGATAAGATCACCGATATAGTAAATATTCTCGGCTTTTAGGCAGTTCGCGCTGCGAACGGTCAACTCAAGATCGTCTACGGGGCGCAATAGGATTGGATCAACGTGATCTTCTTCCTCTTCGACTTCCTGCTCTTTATCAGCTTCAAGGTCGACGAAGGCGGCCAGCTGCTCTTGCAGAATGGTCGCACTGCGACGGATAGCCTCTTCCGGATCCAAAGTACCGTCGGTTTCCAGATCGATAATCAGCTTATCGAGGTCGGTGCGCTGCTCAACACGAGCGGCTTCAACCGAGTAGGAAACGCGGCGGACAGGGCTGAAGGTGGCATCCAGCTGCAGGCGGCCAATAGCACGGGTCTCTTCATCAGAGCCACGGGCGTCAGCCGGTTCGTAGCCACGACCCAGCGCTACCTTAAGCTGAATTTTCAGCTCGGCACCTTCATTGACGTGTGCAATGACGTGGTCCGGGTTGACGATTTCGACGCTATGATCAAGCGCAATGTCGCCAGCAGTGACGACGGCTGGGCCCTGCTTGTTCAGCGAGAGCACCGCCTCATCGCGGCTGTGCATCTTGATCGCAACATCTTTCAAGTTCAGGAGGATTTCGATGACATCTTCCTGCACCCCTTCGAGCGCACTGTACTCGTGCTCTACACCCGCAATTTCAGCCTCTACCACGGCAGCGCCGGGCATAGACGAAAGCAGAATGCGACGCAGTGCATTCCCCAGGGTGTGACCAAAACCACGCTCGAACGGTTCGAGAACGATTTTGGCATGATGTGCGCTGATTTCTTCGACCTTGATGTCGCGAGGACGAAGAAACTCTGTCACTGAACGCTGCATATGAACACCTTTCAGGCTGCCAAACGGATACTGAGTTCTTAAGAACCGTACTCAAGAGCATCTGGGCGGTTAGCTTTGCTATCCCGCCCAGGCTTCAAGAAGCAGATTAATTAACGCTGCTTACTTGGAGTACAGCTCGACGATCAGGTTTTCGTTGATGTCGGCAGTCAGGTCACCGCGTTCAGGCAGAGCCTTGAAAGTGCCTTCCATCTTCTTGGCGTCGATTTCAATCCAGAGGATATCGCCACGGTTGGCCGCAATGGTCAACGCGTTTTGAATACGTGCCTGGTTCTTCGCCTTTTCGCGAATAGCAACAACGTCACCCGGCTTCACTTGGTAGGAAGCAACGTTAACGGTGCGGCCGTTCACGGAAATCGCCTTGTGGCTAACGAGCTGACGTGCTTCAGAGCGAGTCGAGCCGAAACCCATACGGTAGACGACGTTATCCAGTCGGGATTCAAGCAACTGCAACAATACTTCACCGGTCGCACCTTTCAGGCGAGCAGCTTCTTTGTAGTAGTTACGGAACTGTTTTTCGAGTACGCCATACATGCGACGTACTTTTTGCTTCTCACGAAGCTGCAAGCCGTAGTCTGAAAGACGCTGACGACGCTGGCCGTGTACACCCGGGATTTGCTCGGATTTACACTTTTTCTCGAAGGGAGTCACGCCACTCTTCAAAAAGAGATCGGTGCCTTCACGACGAGACAGTTTGCACTTCGGTCCAATATAACGAGCCATGAATCTGTCTCCTTAAACGCGGCGTTTCTTAGGCGGACGGCAGCCATTATGGGGAATGGGCGTCGCGTCTACGATGCTTTGCACGCGGAAGCCTGCGGCATTGAGTGCGCGCACGGCGGATTCACGACCGGGACCTGGGCCTTTAACCAGTACGTCTACGTTTTTCACACCATACTCGGCTGCAGCAGTCGCTGCACGCTCGCTTGCTACTTGAGCAGCGAACGGGGTGCTCTTGCGAGAACCACGAAAACCCGAACCACCGGCAGTTGCCCAAGAAAGAGCATTGCCCTGGCGGTCTGTGATCGTCACGATCGTGTTGTTAAAAGAGGCATGGATATGCGCAACGGCGTCCACTACCTGCTTTTTAACCTTTTTACGGTTACTACGCGGGTTAGCCATGTTGATGTCTATTCCTGTCGTTACGCCGGCTCTCTATTAAAGAGCCTGCGTATTATTTGCGGATCGGCTTACGCGGGCCCTTACGGGTGCGCGCGTTAGTCTTGGTCCGCTGACCACGCAGCGGAAGACTACGACGATGACGCAGACCACGGTAGCAGCCTAAGTCCATGAGACGCTTAATGTTCAGCGTAACATCACGACGAAGGTCGCCTTCTACGGTGTACTTACCAACTTCAGAACGCAGGGTATCCAGCTCTTCGCCAGATAGGTCCTGGATCTTGGTAGTCAGCGCGATACCGGCAGCAGCACAGATATGCTGCGCGCGAGTACGGCCAATCCCGAAGATATAGGTCAGCGAGATCGCCGCATGCTTGTTGTCCGGGATATTGACGCCTGCAATACGGGCCATCAGCTTACTCCGAAATTTGAGCGGCTTGCTCGTTTATTCATCTACAAAAGGCGCAACAGCATACCCCTTTAAATGCCCTAAGGCAAGGGGTATGCCGAACACCCACTTAAAACAACGTAGGAATTAACCCTGACGCTGCTTGTGCCGTGGTTCGATGCAGATGACGCGAACAGCGCCATTGCGACGAATGATCTTACAGTTACGGCACATTTTCTTTACGGAAGCTCGAACTTTCATCGCTCTTTCTCCAAAAACGGCTCGCGGCGCGCCAATCGTAAGGCGGCGCCTCAGCGCATGATGCCGCCGCTACCGTAGCCTTTCAGGTTGGACTTCTTCATCACCGAGTCATACTGATGCGACATGAGGTGTGACTGCACCTGAGCCATGAAGTCCATGATGACCACCACCACGATCAGGAGCGAGGTGCCGCCAAAAAAGAATGGCACATTCCACGCAACGATCAGGAACTGGGGCATCAAGGAAACCGCAGTGATATACAGGGCACCGAACAAAGTCAGACGCGTCATGACTTTGTCGATATAGCGAGCGGTCTGCTCGCCGGGGCGAATGCCCGGCAGGAACGCACCTGACTTTTTCAAATTGTCAGCTACATCCTTCGGATTGAAGACCAGCGCTGTGTAAAAGAAGCAGAAGAATACCACTGCCGCCGCGAAAAGCAAGATGTAAAGCGGTTGCCCAGGGGCTAATGCTTGTGATGCACGCTGTAACCACTCCATACCTTCACCTGCACCTACCCACTGACCAATAGAAGCCGGGAAGAGTAGGATACTGGACGCGAAGATCGCAGGAATAACACCCGCCATATTCACTTTCAAAGGCAGGTAGCTGCTTTGGCCTGCATACATCTTGTTGCCAACCTGGCGACGTGGGTAGTTCACTTTCAAGCGGCGTTGACCGCGCTCAATGAACACCACAAACGCGACGGTGGCAATACCTAGCACTGACAGCGCTAACAGCGGAAGGACATTCCAGGCCCCTTCGTTACGAGCAAGTTCAAACGCTTGCCCCACGGCACTGGGCAGCCCAGCGACGATACCAGCGAAGATCAGCAACGAAATACCGTTGCCGATGCCCTTCTCGGTAATCTGCTCACCTAGCCACATCATAAACACCGCGCCTGACACAAACGTAATCACGGCGGTGAAATAGAAGCTGAAGTCAGCGCTGTAAGCGATGCCTTGGCTAGCCAGACCGACCGACATACCGGTAGCCTGGACAAGAGCCAGTATCACCGTGCCGTAGCGGGTGTACTGGCTAATCTTGCGGCGGCCGGACTCACCTTCCTTCTTGAGCTGTTCAAGATGGGGTGAGACCGCAGTCATCAGCTGCATGATAATCGACGCAGAAATATAAGGCATTATGCCCAAAGCGAGGACGCTCATGCGCTCCAGGGCGCCACCCGAGAACATGTTAAACATGCCCAGGATGGTGCCCTGTTGCTCCCTAAACAAGGCAGCAAGCTGGTCAGGATTGATACCGGGAACGGGAATGTGGGCACCGATACGGTACACCACGATGGCGAGGAGCACGAAGCGCAAACGCGCCCACAGTTCACTCAGACCGCTGCCCATCGCCGGCATATTTCCTGACTTGGCCATTTAGTCCTCTACCTTGCCGCCAGCAGCTTCGATCGCTTCACGGGCACCTTTGGTGACCTTGATACCACGAACGGTAACTGCCTTGTTCAGTTCGCCTGAAAGGATGATTTTTGCGTGTAGCGTTGCATCCTTCAGCACGTTGGCTTGCTTCAGCGTTTCCATAGTGACTTCGTCACCGGAAACCTTGGCAAGTTCAGCCAGGCGTACTTCTTCAGAGACCAATGATTTAGCAGACGTAAAACCGAATTTCGGCAAACGACGCTGCATGGGCATCTGACCGCCTTCGAAACCAGGCTTGACGCTACCGCCACTGCGTGATTTCTGACCTTTGTGGCCACGGCCGCCGGTCTTACCAAGACCGGAACCGATACCACGACCAACGCGCTTTTCAGCGGGTTTGGAGCCCGGGGCCGGGCTTAAGGTATTAAGTTTCATGGATTACTCTCCCTCAACACGCACAAGGTAATTTACCTTGTGGATCATGCCGCGAACGGCAGGGGTGTCTTCCAGTTCAACCGAGTGACCGATGCGACGCAGGCCCAAGCCTTTCATAGTAGCCTTGTGCTTGGGCAAAACGCCGATGGTGCTGCGGATCTGGGTAACCTTGATCGTTGCTGCCATGGTGCCTTACCCCGTGATCGCGTCGACAGACAGACCGCGCTTGGCGGCGATGTCTTCCGGTGCATGCATAGCAGAGAGACCTTTAACAGTCGCTCGTACCACGTTAACCGGGTTGGTGGAACCGTAGCACTTGGCCAGTACATCGTGGACGCCAGCAAGCTCTAATACAGAGCGCATAGCACCACCGGCGATGATACCGGTACCTTCGGAGGCTGGCTGCATGTAGACCTTGGAAGCACCGTGACGGGCTTTCACAGGGTACTGCAGCGTGTTGCCTGCAAGGTTAACCTTGACCATGTTGCGACGAGCCTGGTCCATTGCTTTCTGAATTGCGACCGGCACTTCACGCGCCTTGCCACGACCGAAACCAACACGACCTTTACCATCACCTACGACGGTCAGCGCGGTGAAGCCGAAAATACGACCACCCTTGACCACCTTGGCGACGCGGTTAACCTGCACTAACTTCTCTTGCAGATCACCGTTTTGCTGTTCGTTCTTCGCCATCGTAAAACCCTTTAGAATTCCAGGCCGCCTTCACGAGCGGCGTCGGCCAGAGCCTTGACGCGACCGTGATACTTAAAGCCAGCACGGTCGAAGGCCACCTGGGTGATGCCTGCTTCTTTAGCGCGTTCAGCAATCAGAGCACCGACCTTGGAGGCCGCATCTGAGTTACCGGTCGCACCCTCGCGCAGTGCTTTGTCCAGCGTTGAAGCGCTGGCCAACACTTTGCCACCATCCGGCGAGATAATCTGCGCGTAGATGTGACGCGGGGTACGGTTGACGCACAGGCGATACACGCCCAGCTCGCGGATCTTGGCGCGAGCACGGCGGGCACGACGGAGACGAGATTCTTTCTTCGCGTTCATAACCCTGCCTTACTTCTTCTTGGCTTCTTTGCGACGCACCTGCTCGTCGGCGTACCGAACACCCTTGCCTTTATACGGCTCAGGCGGACGGAAAGCGCGGATTTCCGCGGCGCACTGACCGAGCATCTGCTTATCCGCGCTTTTCAGCACGATCACGGTGTTTTTCGGCGTTTCCGCTGTGACACCTTTCGGCAGTTCGTAGTCGACCGGGTGCGAGAAGCCCAGTGAAAGATTGAGCGTCTGGCCCTTAGCTTGGGCACGATAACCGACGCCAACAATTTCGAGAGTTTTTGTGAAACCCTCGGATACGCCCGTTACCAGGTTCTGAACCAAGGCGCGGGTAGTACCGGCCATTGCCCAGCTCTTGGCAGATTCGCTCGGGGCGAAGGTCAGCTGGCCATCTTCTTGACCAATCACCACGTCCTGGTGAATGGGCAGTGACAGCGTGCCTTGGCCGCCTTTGGCGGTCAGCTGGCTAGCATCGATTTTGATCTCGACACCAGCAGGCACTTTAACCGGATATTTCGCTATGCGGGACATTCCAGCCTCCTAGAATACGGTGCAGATGACTTCGCCACCTACACCCGCCTGGCGTGCGGCACGAGCGGTCATGACACCATTAGAGGTGGTGACAATCGCGATGCCCAGACCATCGGCAACCTTGGGCAGGTTGTCCTTGCCCTTGTACTGACGCAAAGACGGCTTGGAAACCCGCTGAATGTGCTCAATGACCGGCTTACCCTCAAAGTACTTGAGAGTGACGGTTAGTGCAGGCTTAGCGCCTTCAGCAACCGCAAAGTCGGTAATGTAGCCTTCTTCCTTTAGCACGCGGGCCACTTCCACTTTCAACTTGGAAGACGGCATGACTGCCGTCTCCTTGGTGGCCATCTGCGCATTGCGGATACGGGTAAACATATCCGCCAGAGTGTCTTGCATGCTCATTTAATGTGCGCTCCTGATGATTCTACGTGGCGTTACCAGCTGGACTTTTTCAGACCAGGGACGTCGCCACGCATGGCGGCTTCACGCAGCTTGTTGCGGCCAAGGCCGAACTTGTTGTAAAAACCGTGCGGACGACCCGTGATACGGCAGCGGTTACGCTGACGTACCGGGCTTGAGTCGCGCGGCAGTTGCTGCAGCTTCAGCGTCGCCTCGAAGCGCTCTTCCTCAGACGTATTCACGCTTGAGATGATTGCCTTGAGCTCAGTACGCTTGGCCGCATACTTCTCGACCAGCTGCGTACGTTTGAGCTCACGCTCTACCATACTTTTCTTAGCCATGATCCAACCCTTATTTCTTAAACGGGAAGTTCAGTGACGCTAGCAGCGCACGACCTTCCTCGTCGGTGTTGGCAGTAGTAGTGATAGTGACGTCCAGCCCCCGAATGCGATCGATTTTATCATACTCGATCTCCGGGAAGATGATCTGCTCACGCACACCCATGGAGTAGTTGCCGCGACCGTCAAAAGACTTCGGGTTAAGACCACGGAAGTCACGCACGCGAGGAATCGCAATGTTAACCAGACGATTCAAGAAGTCCCACATACGCTCACCGCGCAGCGTTACTTTGACACCAATCGGCCAACCTTCGCGCACCTTGAAGCCCGCGATGGACTTACGTGCTTTGGTCACCAGCGGCTTTTGACCGGACAATTTCTCCAGGTCACCGACGGCATTGTCGATCAGTTTTTTATCACTAACCGCTTCACCGATACCCATGTTCAGAGTCACTTTCGTGATCCGGGGTATCTGCATAACGTTGTTGTAGCTGAACTGCTCTTTGAGTTGAGCTACGACCTCGTTTTGATAACGTTCTTTCAAGTTCGCCATTTTGCTACCCGACTCGCGTTAGGCGTCGATCTGCGTCTGCGTCGACTTGTAGATACGTACCTTGGTACCGTCTTCCTTAACTTGGAAGCCGACGCGATCCGCCTTACCGGTCTCCGAATTGAAGATGGCTACGTTGGACGCGTGAATCGGAGCCTCACGCTCGACGATACCGCCCTGATTTCCCGCCATGGGATTCGGCTTGGTGTGACGTTTAATCATGTTCACACCCGATACCACGAAGCGGTTTTCTAATACCCGCTTAACGGTACCACGTTTGCCTTTATCCTTCCCGGCGATGACGATGACTTCATCGTCACGTTTGATCTTTTGCATATCCGCCTCGCTCCTTACAGCACTTCAGGCGCTAGGGAAATGATCTTCATGAACTTCTCATTACGAAGCTCACGAGTAACCGGCCCGAAGATGCGCGTGCCGATCGGCTGTTCGTTGGTGTTATTCAACAAAACCGCCGCATTTCCATCGAAACGGATCAGCGAACCGTCACTACGACGGACGCCACTACGGGTGCGAACCACTACCGCTTTCATGACTTGGCCTTTTTTGACCTTGCCACGCGGAATAGCTTCTTTCACCGTTACCTTAATGACGTCACCAACGCGGGCGTAGCGACGGTGTGAACCGCCTAGCACCTTGATGCACTGCACCCGGCGCGCTCCGCTGTTGTCGGCGACATCCAGCATTGTCTGAGTCTGAATCATCGGTTTTCTCCAAACCTAATCTGACTGCACTGATCGGCAGACTTTAGGTAATTAACCCTTAGCCTGCTCAACCACCTCGACCAGCGTCCAGGCTTTCTTTTTGGAAAGCGGACGGCACTCCTGAATGGAAACCGTATCGCCTGCCTTAGCCTGGTTCGCCTCATCATGGGCGTGCAGCTTGGTGGAGCGCTTAACGTATTTTCCGTAGATCGGGTGACGTTCACGACGCTCGATCATAACGACGATGGATTTATCCATCTTGTCGCTCACCACCTTACCGGTGAGCGTACGGGTTTTTTTCTCTTCGGCCATCTCAATCACCTGCCTTCTCGTTGAGCACAGTCTTAACGCGGGCGATATCCCGACGGACCTGCTTGAGCAGATGAGTCTGGCTCAGTTGGCCAGTGGCCTTCTGCATGCGCAGGTTAAACTGCTCGCGGAGTAGCTCGAGGAGCTGCTCTTTGAGCTCTCCTGCTGACTTTTCACGAATTTCCTGGGCTTTCATCACATCACCGTCCGTTTCGCAAAGGTGGTGGATAAGGGCATCTTCTGTGCGGCCAGTTCAAACGCTTCACGGGCCAGCTCTTCGGATACGCCTTCAATTTCGTACAGGACCCGACCCGGTTGGATCTGGGCTACCCAGTACTCAACAGAACCTTTACCTTTACCCATACGAACTTCGAGCGGCTTCTTGGAAATCGGCTTATCAGGGAAAACGCGGATCCAGATTTTACCGCCACGCTTAACGTGACGTGTGATCGCACGACGGCCGGCTTCGATCTGACGCGCAGTGATGCGGCCGCGACCAGTAGCTTTCAGACCGTACTCCCCGAAGCTGATCTTGCTTCCGCGATGCGCCAGGCCACGGTTGCGGCCTTTCATCATCTTGCGGAATTTCATACGCTTGGGCTGTAACATCGACTCGCTCTCCCCTTACCTGGAACCTTTCTTCTTGGGCGCGTTGCCGGCAGGCTGCTGTTGCTTAGCCTTGGCACGTACTTCCTCGATACCGCCGAGGATTTCGCCCTTGAAGATCCACACTTTAACGCCGATGACGCCATAGGTGGTGTGAGCTTCGTAAGTGGCGTAGTCGATGTCCGCACGCAGAGTGTGCAGCGGAACGCGACCTTCGCGGTACCATTCGGTACGTGCGATTTCGGCACCACCAAGACGACCTGACAGCTGAATCTTGATGCCGCCAGCGCCAAGACGCATTGCGTTCTGTACCGCGCGCTTCATGGCACGACGGAACATGACGCGACGCTCAAGCTGACCCGCTACGTTAGCAGCGACTAGCTTGGCATCCAGCTCTGGCTTGCGAACTTCTTCGATGTTCACATGAACCGCAACGCCCATCATTTCGGTAAGATCGCGACGCAGACGGTCGACATCTTCACCTTTTTTACCAATCACGATACCCGGACGGGCAGTGTGAATGGTGATGCGGGCATTGTTAGCCGGACGCTCGATGTGAATGCGGCTTACGGAAGCGCTTTTAAGACGCTCTTCCAGGAAGCTGCGCACTTCGAGATCGTTATTGAGCTTATCGGCATAGGCGCCGCGCTCGGCATACCAGACAGAAGCATGGTCTTTGACGATGCCCAGTCGAATGCCTGTTGGATTGACTTTCTGACCCATCTGGTCGACTCCTACTTCTCGGCTACCTTGACGGTGATGTGGCAGGTGCGCTTCAAGATACGATCCGCACGGCCTTTGGCGCGCGGCTTGATACGCTTGAGCGTCATGCCCTCATCGACGCAGATGGTCGAGACACGCAGCTCGTCGATGTCCATGCCGTTATTTTCTTCCGCATTCGCGATGGCGGACTGAAGCACTTTCTTGACCAGTTTGGCAGCCTTCTTCGGTGAGAAGGTCAGCAGGTCAATAGCTTCGGCGACCGGTTTACCGCGCACCTGGTCAGCCACCAAACGGGCCTTCTGTGCGGATAAAGCAGCGCCACTCAGCTTAGCTGTGACTTCCATCTCTAAATCCTCTCTGGCTTACCGTTTGGCTTTCTTGTCCGCCACATGCCCGCGATATGTGCGAGTAGCAGCGAATTCGCCAAGTTTATGACCCACCATTTCCTCGGAGACGTGCACCGGGACATGCTGGCGTCCGTTATGGACCGCAATAGTCAGACCTACCATATTGGGCAGGATCATCGAACGACGCGACCAGGTCTTGATCGGTTTACGGTCGTTCTTCTCCACTGCAGCCTCTACCTTCTTCAAAAGATGAAGGTCAATGAAGGGACCTTTCTTTAGTGAACGTGGCACAGCCGTTACCTCTTAAGTTCTTGGCAATTTCGATTAACGCGTCTTGTTACGACGACGGATAATCAGCTTGTCGGTGCGCTTGTTCTTACGCGTCTTGTGACCCTTAGTCGGCATGCCCCATGGGGATACCGGGTGACGACCACCGCTAGAGCGGCCTTCACCACCACCGTGCGGGTGGTCTACCGGGTTCATCGCGACACCGCGAACAGTCGGACGCACGCCTCTCCAGCGCTTCGCACCGGCCTTGCCAAGTTGACGCAGGCTGTGCTCGGAGTTGCTCACTTCACCCAGCGTTGCGCGGCACTCAGCCAGGATCTTACGCATTTCGCCAGAGCGAAGACGCAAGGTGGCGTAGTTACCTTCACGAGCAACCAGCTGAGCGCTAGTACCGGCACTGCGAGCAATCTGCGCGCCTTTACCCGGCTTCAGTTCGATACCGTGAACGGTAGAACCAAGCGGAATGTTGCGCAGCGGCAAGGCATTGCCTTTTTTGATGGGCGCGTTGACACCAGATTCCAGCACGTCACCCGCGCTGACACCTTTCGGTGCAATGATGTAACGACGCTCGCCATCTGCATATTTCAATAGTGCAATATGCGCGCTACGGTTCGGATCGTGCTCAAGACGCTCAACAGTGGCTGGGATGCCATCCTTGGTGCGTTTGAAGTCGATCAAACGGTAGTGCTGACGGTGACCACCGCCCACGTGGCGGGTGGTGATGCGACCGTTATTATTACGGCCACCGGACTTGGACTGTTTTTCCAAAAGCGGTGCATACGCACGGCCCTTGTACAGCCCCTCGCCAACGATCTTGACGACGTGGCGACGACCGGCGGATGTGGGTTTGGTCTTGACGATTGCCATTATCCGTACTCCTGCCCTTATTCGGCGCCAGAGAAGTCTTCGAGCGTTTCACCCGCAGCCAGGGTCACATACGCTTTGCGGTAACCCTTACGCAGGCCAACGCCGTGTGCAGTACGTTTGGTTTTACCCTTAACGTTCAACACTTGAACGCTGCCGACCTGTTTGCCGAACAGTATTTCAACGGCTTTCTTGATCTCGGGCTTGGTAGCATCAGATGCCACCTTGAAAACGTACTGGTTGCGCTCTGCAGCCATCGCGGCCTTTTCGGTCACGTGCGGTCCAAGCAGAACCTTGAATACGCGTTCCTGGTTCATGCCAGCTTCTCCTCGAATTTACGCAGGGCGGAGACGGTGACCAGGACCTTATCAAAGGCAACCAGGCTCACCGGGTCAGCTGCCGCGACATCCACCACGTCAACGTGGGGAAGGTTGCGTGCGGCTAGATAGAGCGTTTCGTCCATTTCTTCAGTGACGATCAACACTTTCTCAAGGTTGAGCTCTTTCAGCTTGGCAGCTACCTGCTTGGTCTTGGGCGCTTCGACGCTGAACTCTTCAATTGCGACTAAACGCTCTTGACGGACAAGTTCAGACAGGATGGAGCGCATCGCCGCGCGGTACATTTTGCGGTTAACCTTCTGGGTATAGTCTTGCGGACGTGCCGCGAAGGTTACGCCGCCACTGCGCCACAGCGGAGAACGGATGGTACCAGCACGTGCACGACCGGTACCTTTCTGACGCCACGGTTTTTTTCCACCACCGCGAACATCGGAACGGCTCTTTTGAGCGCGAGTACCTTGACGGCCACCAGCCAAATAGGCGGTAACAACCTGGTGAACTAGCGCTTCGTTGAATTCTTTGCCAAAAGTGGCGTCGGCTACTTCAACGGTACCCGTGCCTGCAGCAAGATTCAGATTCATTGGTAATTATCCCCTTCAGCCAGCTTTCACGGCGCTGCGAACGATAACGTCGCTGCCGGGTGCTCCCGGTACGGCGCCCTTGATCAGCAGCAGGTTACGCTCGGCGTCAACACGGACGATCTCAAGGCTCTGTACGGTGCAACGGGCGTTACCCATTTGACCGGCCATTTTCTTGCCTTTAAATACGCGACCTGGTGTTTGACACATGCCGATAGAACCCGGCGCGCGGTGCGACAGGGAGTTACCGTGACTGTTGTCTTGGGTACGGAAGTTCCAGCGCTTAACAGCACCCTGGAAGCCTTTACCCTTAGAGGTACCGGTCACATCGATCATTTGACCAGCTTCGAAGAGGGATACGGTGAGTTCGCCACCCACTTCTGGAGCTTCTTCGCCTTCTGCAAGGCGGAATTCCATCAGTGAACGACCAGCCTCAACACCCGCTTTGGCAAACTGACCAGCCTGCGCTTTGGTGAGGTGTTTGGCTTTACGAGAACCTGTAGTGATCTGAATCGCTGCGTAGCCGTCAGACTCAATGGTCTTAACGCGCGTCACACGATTAGGATCAACTTCAATAACGGTCACGGGCACGGATGCGCCATCTTCGGTAAAGACACGGGTCATCCCGGCCTTTGTACCGACTAAACCGATAGTCATACTCAGTCTCCTATAGTGTACGGGGCTATCACCCGCTATGGCTGCCCTTTCCAGAGCATTCCACTAGCACATTGTGTGGCGCCTCACGGCGCGGCGGCTGCTGTTCATGCGATAAATGATGAACGCTGGGCCGCAAGTGTCTAGTGTAATTAGTTGAGCTTGATTTGCACGTCTACGCCAGCGGCGAGATCAAGCTTCATCAACGCATCAACGGTCTTTTCAGTTGGCTCAACGATGTCGAGCACACGCTTGTGCGTACGAATCTCATACTGATCACGCGCATCCTTATTGACGTGCGGTGAAACCAGGATGGTATAACGCTCGCGGTTGGTCGGCAGCGGGATCGGCCCACGAACCTGAGCACCAGTACGCTTAGCGGTTTCAACAATCTCCGCTGTGGACTGATCGATCAGGCGATGGTCGAACGCTTTCAACCGAATGCGAATCTTTTGGTTCTGCATTTGCCCTAAACTCCAATGGATGTCGACGGCGCGAGCCGTCTACCCACGCATTCAAAGGATGCGCATTATAGGCACGCCAAAAGCCCATGTCAAACATTTGCTATTGGTGCGCAGAAAAGGGGGCTCGCGAGAGCCCCCTTCATCGATCAAGTAAATCGATTACTTAACGATTTTTGCCACAACGCCAGCACCAACGGTACGACCACCTTCGCGAATAGCGAAGCGCAGACCGTCGTCCATAGCGATCGGAGCAATCAGGGTAACAACCATCTGAACGTTGTCACCTGGCATTACCATTTCAACGCCTTCCGGCAGTTCACAAGTACCTGTAATGTCAGTGGTACGGAAGTAGAACTGCGGACGGTAGCCCTTGAAGAAAGGCGTGTGACGACCACCTTCTTCTTTGGACAGTACGTAAACTTCGGCTTCGAACGTGGTGTGCGGGTTGATAGTACCCGGCTTGGCCAAAACCTGACCACGCTCAACGTCATCACGCTTGGTACCACGCAGCAACGCACCAACGTTCTCACCCGCACGACCTTCGTCGAGCAGCTTACGGAACATTTCAACACCGGTAACGATGGTTTTCGTGGTGTCGCGGATACCCACGATTTCCACTTCTTCACCGGATTTAACGATACCGCGCTCTACACGACCAGTAACAACAGTACCACGGCCAGAGATAGAGAAGACGTCTTCGATCGGCATCAGGAACGGCTGATCAATAGCACGCTCCGGCTCAGGAATGTAAGCATCCAGAGCTTTGATCAGATTAGCAACGGCGGTAGTACCCATACCGTTCTCATCTTCACCGTTAAGAGCCATCAGCGCTGAACCAGTGATGATCGGCGTGTCATCGCCCGGGAAGTCGTACTCGTCGAGGAGCTCACGAACTTCCATCTCAACCAGCTCAAGCAGCTCTTCGTCATCGACCATGTCCGCTTTATTCAGGAACACAACGATGTACGGAACACCAACCTGGCGAGACAGCAGGATGTGCTCACGCGTCTGCGGCATCGGGCCGTCAGCAGCAGAACATACCAGGATCGCGCCGTCCATCTGCGCAGCACCGGTGATCATGTTCTTGACGTAGTCAGCGTGTCCTGGGCAGTCAACGTGCGCGTAGTGACGCTCTTCAGACTGATATTCCACGTGGGAAGTCGCGATAGTGATACCACGCTCGCGCTCTTCAGGAGCGTTATCGATAGTATCAAATTCACGCCAATCGCCGCCGAAAACCTCAGCAGACACGCGGGTCAGAGCCGCAGTCAGAGTCGTTTTACCGTGGTCGACGTGACCGATGGTGCCGACGTTGACGTGCGGTTTGGAACGTTCGAATTTTTCCTTAGCCACTGCTATAACCTCTTTACGTTAGCTAACGGTTAACCGTTTTGATTGATGACGGCTTCAACGACGCTGGAGGGCGCCTCGTCGTACTTCGAGAACTCCATAGAGTAGCTCGCACGGCCCTGGGTTTGTGAGCGCAGGTCGGTTGCGTAACCGAACATCTCACCCAGCGGCACCGTTGCACGAATGACTTTACCAGAAGAAGAGTCATCCATACCCTGCACCAGACCGCGACGACGGCTCAGGTCGCCCATGACGTCACCCATAAATTCTTCGGGAGTCACGATTTCGACCTTCATCACCGGCTCCAGCAGCACGGCCTTGGCCTTCCTGGCACCTTCCTTCACTGCCATAGAAGAAGCAATCTTGAACGCAGTCTCGTTAGAGTCTACGTCGTGGAAGGAGCCGTCGAACAGCGTCACTTTAACGTCGATCATCGGGTAACCCGCGATGACACCGTTTTTAAGCTGCTCGTAAGCGCCTTTCTCAACCGCGGGGACGTATTCCTTGGGAACCGTACCACCTACGATCTCAGAGTTGAACTTGAAGAAAATCTCATCTTCGCCTTCACCCTTGTCTTCAGCAGTCAGCGGCTCAATACGCAGCCAAACGTGACCGTACTGACCACGACCACCGGACTGACGTACAAACTTACCTTCCTGCTCAATGCTGCCACGAATAGTTTCGCGGTACGCTACCTGCGGCTTACCGATGTTAGCTTCCACCTTAAACTCGCGACGCATACGGTCAACGAGGATATCCAGGTGCAGCTCGCCCATACCAGAGATGATGGTTTGGCCGGTTTCTTCGTCGGTTTTAACCTGGAAAGAAGGATCTTCCTGAGCCAGCTTGCCCAGTGCAATACCCATTTTCTCTTGGTCAGCCTTGGACTTCGGCTCAACGGCTACTGAGATAACCGGATCCGGGAACTCCATGCGCTCGAGAACAATCTTGTTATCGATATCGCACAGGGTGTCACCCGTGGTGACATCTTTCAGACCGATACACGCAGCGATATCGCCAGCGAGTACTTCCTTGATCTCTTCACGTGAATTGGCGTGCATCTGAACGATACGACCAACGCGCTCTTTCTTCTGCTTAACAGAGTTGTATACGCCGTCACCAGATTTCAGAATGCCCGAGTAGACGCGGATAAAGGTCAGCGTACCAACGAAGGGGTCGGTCGCGATCTTGAATGCCAACGCTGCAAACGGCGCGCTGTCATCGGCTTCACGCGTAGCGATGGTGCCGTCTTTATCGTCCAGCTCACCTTCGATCGCCTTAACTTCAGTTGGCGAAGGCATGTACTCGATAACACCGTCCAGCACCGCCTGAACACCCTTATTCTTAAAGGCAGAACCACAGGTAACCAGAACAATATCGTTGGCCAGCGTACGCGCGCGAAGACCAGCCTTGATCTCTTCGATCGTCAGCTCAACGCCTTCCAGGTACTTCTCCATTAGCTCGTCAGAGCCTTCGGCAGCCGCTTCAACCATCTGCTCGCGATATTTCTCGGCAGTCTCTTGCAGCTCAGCCGGAATATCCACGAGTTCGAAATTCATGCCCAGGCTAGCCTCATCCCACAGGATAGCCTTCATCTGAATCAGGTCGATAACGCCCTTAAAGTCTTCTTCCGTACCCCAGTTAATCTGGATCGGCACGGCATTCGCACCCAAGCGCTCTTTCAACTGGTCAACAACCATGAAGAAATCAGCGCCAGTACGGTCCATCTTGTTAACAAAGACCATACGCGGTACTTCGTACTTATCGGCCTGACGCCATACTGTTTCGGTCTGCGGCTGAACGCCGGAAGACCCACACAGTACGACAACCGCACCATCAAGAACGCGCAATGAACGCTCAACTTCGATAGTGAAGTCAACGTGCCCAGGCGTATCGATGATGTTGATACGGTGCTCATCAAACTGCTTGGCCATACCTTGCCAGAAGGTGGTGACAGCGGCAGAGGTGATCGTAATACCACGCTCCTGCTCCTGCTCCATCCAGTCAGTCGTTGAGGCACCCTCGTGTGTTTCACCCAACTTGTGATTCAAGCCGGTATAGAACAGTACCCGCTCGGTCGTTGTGGTTTTACCCGCATCAACGTGCGCTACGATACCAATATTGCGATAACGATTAAGTGGTGTCTTGCGTGCCACGGTGAAACTCCCGTTAGTTGGCGATGCTCGTTAACTTAGCAGTGGCAAAAGTGAGCCTTACGCTACCGCCGCTATCACAGAATGATAACGGCGGGGGTGTTGCAACAAAGCGACTCGACCTACCACTTCCAACGACGCCCTGCTGAAACAACGTGCATATATAAACGCGAACTTTATAAACACTGCGCTTACAAACGCCGTACTTAAAAACGTCACTCTTGAAAGGGACGCTCTTAGAAACGATAGTGCGAGAAAGCCTTGTTGGCTTCGGCCATACGATGCACGTCTTCGCGCTTCTTAACAGCAGAACCTTTACCTTCTGCGGCATCCAGCATTTCACCTGCCAGACGCTGAACCATCGTTTTTTCACCGCGGCGACGCGCCGCGTCTACCAACCAGCGCATAGCGAGCGCTTGGCGGCGAGACGGACGAACTTCAACCGGAACCTGATAGGTCGCACCACCCACGCGGCGCGACTTCACTTCGACCATCGGCTGGATGGTTTCCAGCGCTTTGTCGAAGATTTCCAGCGGCTCTTCACTACTACGCTCGGCAACCTTGTCCAACGCACCGTAAACAATGCGCTCAGCTATGGACTTCTTGCCGCTGACCATCAGGTGGTTCATGAACTTCGCCAGACGCTCACTTCCGAACTTAGGATCCGGCAGGATTTCGCGTTTAGCTACAACTCTTCTTCTAGGCATGATAAGCCCTCAATTAAGGATCCTTCAGGTAAACCCGGAACTCGCGCTTAGTATCGACTACCCTGCACTGCCCGACCTTACTCTTATCAGACCATCATATTCGTGTTGGACATTACGTTACATACGCTGCAAACACAGCGTGACGGCAAGCTGTCTTAAGACTTCGGACGCTTAGTACCGTACTTGGAACGGCCCTGCTTACGATTCTGTACGCCAGAGGTGTCAAGGGCGCCACGAACGGTGTGATAACGCACACCTGGCAAATCCTTTACACGACCGCCGCGAATCAGAACAACAGAGTGCTCCTGCAGGTTGTGACCTTCACCACCAATGTAAGAAGAAACTTCGAAACCGTTGGTCAGGCGCACACGGCAAACCTTACGCAGGGCCGAGTTCGGCTTCTTGGGAGTAGTGGTGTATACGCGCGTACATACGCCGCGCTTTTGCGGACAAGCCTGAAGCGCGGGCACGTCACTTTTAGTAACGGGGCGCTTGCGCGGCTTACGCACTAGCTGATTAATCGTTGCCATGGTGTTTAGCTGACTCCAATGGTTGCCTAGCCTTTAACAAATACGGGCAGCGGATGCGGGCGCACCCACCCCACTGTTAAAGGCTGCGCATTCTAAAGGCTGACCCTAGTCGACGTCAAGTCTTGCCGGCGGTTTTACCGGCAAGATAGCGCTTCCAGGGTCAGATGCTCATTTTTTACTACTCATTTTTAGAGCTCGTCGTCAGAATCAAGTGCTGTCAACTGTGCTCCAAGCTCCTGCTCTACCTCAGTCGCTGAGGGATTGAACAGGCGCTCAACGTCTTCGCGTTTGCGGCGACGTTCAGCGTGGTGAGTCAGACCGGTACCTGCCGGAATCAGACGCCCAACTACCACGTTTTCTTTCAGGCCGCGCAGATAATCGCGCTTGCCGGTAACAGCCGCTTCGGTCAGTACGCGGGTTGTCTCCTGGAAGGAGGCCGCAGAGATGAACGATTCGGTCGCCAGGCTGGCCTTGGTGATACCCAGCAACAAGCGCTGATACTTCGCCGGGAATTTACCTTCTTTTTCGAGACGAGCGTTCTGCTCCAGCACGCGCACAAGCTCAGCCTGGTCGCCGGTGATGAAGTCAGAATCGCCTGAATCGGCAATTTCGACCTTACGTAGCATCTGACGCACAATAACTTCGATGTGCTTGTCGTTGATGCCTACGCCCTGCAGACGGTAAACATCTTGCACTTCGGCCGTAATGTACTTGGCAAGCTCCGCTACGCCGAGCAAACGCAGAATATCGTGCGGATTGCTCGGGCCATCGGAGATGACCTCACCCTTCTCAACACTTTCGCCTTCAAAAACGGCGATTTGACGCCATTTCGGGATCAGCGCTTCAAACGGATCGCCAGACCCTGGCGTAATCGTCAAACGACGCTTGCCTTTGGTCTCTTTACCGAAGCTCACCACACCGCTGATTTCGGCAAGGATCGCCGGTTCTTTCGGCTTACGTGCTTCGAATAGGTCAGCAACGCGTGGCAGACCACCGGTGATATCCTTGTTACCTGATGCTTCAACCGGAATACGGGCAACCACCTCACCCACACCGATGGTGGAACCATCATCAACGGAGATAATGGAATTGCCTGGCAGCAGATATTGCACTGGCGTGTTCGAGCCGGAAACCGACACGTACTCACCGGCCGCATCTTGCAGCATGACCATCGGACGCTTGTCGCGACCAGCCATCGGGCGAGCGGCGGACTCAATGACTTCGATAGAGGAGAGACCGGTCATCTCGTCGACTGAGCGGTGCATGGTGACACCTTCGTCGAGATCGATGAACTGCGCCTTACCCTCTACTTCAGCAATGATCGGATGGGTGTGCGGATCCCACTTGGCAACCATCGCACCGGCATCAACCACGTCGCCGTCGCGTACGGAAAGTTCAGCACCGTAGGGCAGCTTGTAGTACTCACGCTCACGACCGTGATCGTCAGCCACCGCCAGGGCGCTAGAACGCGATACCACGACCAATTTGCCGTCGGCACGCTCTACGTGCTTAATGTTGTGCAGACGAACCTTACCGCCGTGCTTGACCTGTACGCTATCGACGGCCGATGAACGCGATGCCGCGCCACCGATGTGGAACGTACGCATGGTCAGCTGGGTACCCGGCTCACCGATTGACTGAGCGGCGATAACACCGACAGATTCACCGATGTTGACCTGGTGACCGCGGGCAAGATCACGTCCGTAACAGGACGAACATACGCCGTGCGGTGTGTCACAGGTAATGGTTGAGCGTACGATAATCTCATCCACACCCATGGTGTCGAGCTCAGCACACCACTTCTCGTCTAGCAGCGTGTTACGTGGGATCAGAACTTCTTCAGTACCTGGATCAACCACATCCAACGCAACCACACGACCCAATACGCGCTGTGATAGCGGTACGATGATGTCGCCACCCTCGATAATCGGGTGCAGGGTCAGACCGTTTTCAGTACCACAGTCAACCTCGGTGATCACTAGATCCTGGGCCACGTCCACCAGACGACGCGTCAAGTAACCGGAGTTAGCCGTTTTCAGAGCCGTATCCGCCAGACCTTTACGTGCACCGTGGGTCGAGATGAAGTACTGAAGTACGTTCAGGCCTTCACGGAAGTTGGCCACGATCGGCGTCTCGATGATCGAGCCATCCGGCTTGGCCATCAGGCCACGCATACCCGCCAACTGGCGGATCTGAGCGGCACTACCCCGTGCACCGGAGTCGGCCATGATGAAGACGCTGTTGAACGATTCCTGCTCAACTTCGTTGCCATCGCGGTCAATAACGGTCTCTTTGGAAATACCGGTCATCATCGCCTTGGCGACTTTATCGTTGGCCTTGGACCAGATATCGATAACCTTGTTGTACTTCTCGCCCGCAGTTACCAGGCCAGAAGAGAACTGGTCTTCGATCTCTTTGACTTCAGCTTCGGCCGCGTCGACGATCTCGGTTTTGGCATCCGGGATGACGAAGTCGTTAACGCCGATAGAGGCGCCGGACCAGGTCGCCAGACGGAAACCGGTGTACATCAGTTGGTCAGCGAAGATGACCGTCGGCTTGAGGCCGGAGCGGCGATATACTTCGTTGATCAGGCCAGAAATCGCCTTCTTCTTCATCGGCTGGTCGATCAGCGCAAACGGCACGCCTTCAGGCAGAATGCGGAACAACAGCGCACGGCCAACCGTGGTTTCGTATAGACGACGATGGAATGACTTCTCGCCGGTCTCTTCTTCGATGTCGACCTCGTCCAGACGCACCTTGACACGGGCGTGCAGCGATACCGACTGAGTACCGAAGGCGCGCTCAACCTCGTTGAGGTCAGAGAACACCATGCCTTCGCCCTTGGCGTTGATCTTCTCACGGGTCATGTAGTAAAGACCCAGAACAACGTCCTGCGACGGCACGATGATCGGCTCGCCGTTGGCGGGCGACAGCACGTTGTTGGTCGCCATCATCAGCGCACGGGCTTCGAGCTGGGCTTCCAGGGTCAGCGGCACGTGTACCGCCATCTGGTCACCGTCGAAGTCGGCGTTGTAGGCCGCACACACCAGCGGGTGCAACTGGATCGCTTTACCTTCAATCAGCAGCGGTTCAAACGCCTGGATACCCAGACGGTGAAGCGTCGGTGCACGGTTAAGCAGTACCGGGTGTTCGCGGATAACATCGGCAAGGATGTCCCACACTTCCGGCAGCTCGCGTTCAACCATTTTCTTCGCGGCTTTAATCGTTGAGGCGAAGCCTAGCGACTGAAGCTTGGAGTAGATAAACGGCTTGAACAGCTCCAGTGCCATTTTCTTCGGCAGACCACACTGATGCAGGCGCAGAGTAGGACCCACGGTAATCACCGAACGGCCCGAGTAATCGACGCGCTTACCCAACAAGTTCTGACGGAAACGACCCTGCTTACCTTTGATCATGTCGGCGAGCGACTTCAGCGGGCGCTTGTTGGAGCCCGTGATCGCGCGGCCACGACGACCGTTGTCAAGCAAAGCATCGACCGCTTCCTGAAGCATACGCTTCTCGTTGCGCACGATGATATCCGGCGCATTAAGGTCGAGCAGACGCTTCAAGCGGTTGTTACGGTTGATCACACGACGGTAAAGGTCGTTGAGATCGGAGGTCGCGAAGCGGCCGCCGTCCAGCGGTACCAGCGGACGTAAATCCGGTGGCAGGACAGGCAGCACTTCCATGACCATCCACGCCGGCGCATTGCCGGAGTGGTAAAACGCTTCCAGCAGCTTCAAACGCTTGGAAAGCTTCTTGATCTTGGTTTCAGAGTTAGTCTGCGGAATCTCTTCACGCAGGGTGTTTATCTCTTCTTCAAGATCAATATCTTTGAGGAGTTCTTGCACCGCTTCGGCACCCATGCGGGCATCGAAGTCATCGCCGAACTCTTCAAGGGCTTCAAAGTACTGCTCATCGTTCATCAGCTGACCACGCTCAAGCGTGGTCATGCCTGGATCGATAACAACGAAGGACTCAAAGTACAGCACGCGCTCGATATCACGCAGGGTCATATCGAGGAACATGCCGATACGCGACGGCAATGATTTCAAAAACCAGATGTGAGCAACCGGCGAGGCCAGCTCAATGTGCCCCATACGCTCACGGCGCACGGCTGCCTTGGTGACTTCAACGCCACACTTTTCACAAATGATGCCGCGGTGCTTCATGCGCTTGTACTTACCGCACAAGCACTCGTAATCCTTTACCGGGCCAAAAATCTTGGCGCAGAACAGACCGTCCCGCTCCGGCTTAAAGGTACGGTAGTTAATGGTCTCAGGCTTCTTCACCTCGCCAAACGACCAGGAGCGAATCATGTCCGGCGACGCCAGAGTAATCTTGATCGCGTCAAACTCTTCGGACTGAGACTGCGATTTGAGTACTTTCACCAAATCTTTCATAGCACGGCTCCTAGCTCTCTAACTCAATATCGATGCCCAGCGAGCGGATTTCCTTCACGAGTACATTGAAGGATTCCGGCATGCCTGCCTGCATGGTGTGGTCGCCATCCACGATGTTTTTGTACATCTTGGTGCGGCCTTCGACGTCGTCCGATTTGACGGTGAGCATCTCTTGCAGGGTGTAGGCCGCGCCATAGGCTTCCAGCGCCCACACTTCCATCTCACCAAAGCGCTGACCACCGAACTGTGCTTTACCACCCAAGGGCTGCTGGGTAACCAGCGAGTAAGAGCCGGTAGAACGAGCGTGCATCTTGTCGTCTACCAAGTGGTTCAGCTTCAGCATGTACATGTAGCCGACGGTGACCGGGCGATCAAACGCATCACCGGTACGGCCATCGTGCAGCACCATCTGGCCAGACTCAGGAATGTCAGCAAGCTTCAGCAAGTGTTTGATTTCGTGCTCTTCGGCACCATCAAATACCGGCGTGGCCATGGGGACACCGCCTTTCAGGTTTTTCGCCAGCGCGATAACTTCGTCATCACTGAGCGAATCCAGATCTTCAAGGCGCGCACCCGGCGTGTTGTATACCTGGCCAAGGAAGTCACGGATCTCGGCAACCTGCTGGCCGCGCGCATCACGTAGCATAGCGTCGATTTTGACACCCAAACCACGCGCTGCCATTCCCAGGTGAGTTTCAAGAATCTGACCCACGTTCATACGCGACGGTACACCCAAGGGGTTAAGTACCACATCGACCGGCTCGCCCTTCTCATCGAACGGCATGTCTTCGATCGGCATAATCGCGGAGATAACACCCTTGTTACCGTGACGACCTGCCATCTTGTCGCCTGGCTGGATACGGCGCTTGACCGCCATGTAAACCTTGACGATTTTGAGCACGCCAGGCGCCAGGTCATCGCCCTGAGTCAGCTTGCGTTTCTTGTCTTCAAAACGCTCGTCCATCTCTTTACGACGGTTTTCCAACTGCTCGTCGGCCTGTGCCAGAAGCTCGTTGTAAGCCTCATCCTGCATGCGCAGCTTGAACCACTGCTGACGCGGCAGCTCGTCGAGGTAAGCCTCGTCCAGCACGTCGCCTTTCTTGAGGTTCGGACCGCCGTTAACGGCTTGGCCATCCAGCGTACGCTGCAGACGCTCAAACGTTGCGTCTTCAGCAATACGGTAGGTTTCCTGCAGGTCCTTACGCACTTCATCCAGCTGCATTTGCTCGATGGAGAGCGCACGTGAATCTTTTTCAACGCCGTCGCGAGTGAACACCTGAACGTCGATAACCGTACCTTTCATGCCCGTAGGAGCACGCAGGGAGGTATCTTTTACGTCAGACGCTTTCTCACCGAAGATCGCACGCAGCAGCTTCTCTTCTGGCGTCAGCTGGGTTTCACCCTTCGGCGTTACCTTACCGACCAGAATGTCGCCCGGGCCAACTTCAGCACCGATGTACACGACGCCCGCCTCGTCCAATTTACCCAGCGCGGACTCACCGACGTTGGGAATATCAGAGGTGATCTCTTCCGGCCCCAGCTTGGTGTCGCGAGACACACAGGTCAGTTCCTGAATGTGGATCGTGGTGAAACGGTCTTCTTGAACGACCCGCTCAGAGAGCAGAATGGAGTCCTCGAAGTTGTAGCCGTTCCAGGGCATGAACGCGATGCGCATATTCTGACCCAGTGCCAGGTCACCCATGTCAACAGACGGGCCGTCGGCGAGAATATCGCCACGTGCAACGCTGTCGCCAGGACGCACAATGGGGCGCTGGTTCATACAGGTGTTCTGGTTCGAGCGGGTGTACTTGGTCAGATTGTAGATATCAACGCCGGCTTCACCACCGATGATCTCATCTTCGCTAACCCGTACTACCACACGACGCGCATCTACCGAGTCGATAACGCCGCCACGACGCGCCACGGCACATACGCCGGAGTCACGCGCAACGAAACGCTCCATGCCGGTACCTACCAGCGGCTTGTCAGCACGCAGAGTAGGAACGGCCTGACGCTGCATGTTCGCACCCATCAAGGCGCGGTTAGCATCATCGTGCTCCAGGAACGGAATCAGGGCAGCCGCCACCGACACGACCTGGCGAGGAGAAACGTCCATCAGCGTCACTTGCTCAGGACGCATAAAGGTGGTTTCACCACGGTGACGCACCTGAACCAGGTCGTCAGAAAGCTTATTGGACTCATCTACCGCTGCAGAAGCCTGAGCGATGATGTAGTCGCCCTCTTCAATAGCAGAGAGGTGCACAATATCGTCAGTTACCTGACCCGCATTCACCTTACGGTACGGCGTTTCGAGGAAGCCGTAGCTGTTGGTGTGGCTGTAGGTGGCCAGCGAGTTGATCAGACCGATGTTCGGTCCTTCAGGTGTTTCGATCGGGCATAAACGGCCGTAGTGCGTGGCGTGTACGTCACGTACTTCAAAGCCAGCGCGCTCACGGGTCAAACCACCCGGGCCGAGTGCAGACACACGACGCTTGTGGGTAACTTCCGAAAGTGGGTTGTTCTGGTCCATGAACTGGGACAGCTGGCTTGAACCGAAGAACTCTTTCACCGCCGCTGCAACTGGCTTGGCGTTGATCAAGTCCTGGGGCATCAGGCCTTCGCTTTCCGCCATGGAAAGACGCTCTTTTACCGCACGCTCAACGCGTACCAGGCCGACACGGAACTGGTTCTCGGCCATTTCGCCCACACAGCGAATACGACGGTTACCCAGGTGATCGATATCATCAACGTCACCAAAGCCGTTACGGATATTGATCAGCTCGCGCAGCACATCGAGGATGTCCTTGCGATCCAGTACGCCGGAACCCGTGTCGGATTCACGACGCAGGCGACGGTTGAACTTCATGCGGCCAACGCCCGACAGGTCGTAGCGGTCCTCAGAGAAGAACAGGTTGTTAAACAACGTCTCGGCAGACTCTTTTGTGGGCGGCTCGCCGGGACGCATCATGCGATAAATTTCAACGAGCGCTTCAAGTGCTGAGCCAGTCGTATCCAACTTTAAGGTGTCGGAAATGAACGAGCCGCAGTCGAGGTCATTGGTGTAAAGCGTTTCAATGCGCTTGATGCTGCCTTGCGCCATGCGCTCAAGCACTTCAGGCGTAATTTCGGTGTTGCACGGGCAGATCAGCTCACCGGTTTTGGTGTCAATCTGATCCTTGGCCAGCGTTTTACCGAACAGGTATTCCATCGGCACTTCCAGACGCTCAAGGCCGGCTTTTTCAAGCTGACGAATGTGCTTCTGAGTAATCCGACGACCTTCTTCAACAATAATGTCGCCGTTGCCATCCTTGATATCAAAGGTGGCGGTCTCGCCGCGCAGACGCGAGGGCACCAGCTCCACGGAGAAGCCAGACTTCTCGATGTGGAAAACGCTGGTTTCGAAGAACTCACCGAGGATTTCTTCAGTACTCATGCCTAGCGCACGCATCAGCACCGAGGCCGGCAGTTTGCGGCGACGGTCAATACGTACAAACACGTTGTCTTTGGGGTCGAACTCGAAGTCCAACCAGGAACCACGGTAAGGAATTACGCGAGCAGAGTAGAGCAACTTACCAGAAGAGTGGCTCTTGCCCTTGTCGTGATCGAAGAACACACCGGGCGAGCGGTGGAGCTGGGAAACGATAACCCGCTCAGTACCATTGATAACAAAGGTACCGTTCTCAGTCATCAGGGGGATTTCCCCCATGTAGACTTCTTGCTCTTTAATATCCTTGATTGCCTTGTTCGAGGAATCGCGATCATAAATGATCAAGCGAACCTTGACGCGCAGCGGGGCGGAATAGGTCACGCCACGCAGCTGACACTCCTTAACATCGAACGCCGGCGTACCAAAGCGATAGCTAACGTACTCAAGTGCCGCGTTGCCCGAGAAACTCTCGATCGGGAAAACGGACTTGAACGCCGCATGCAGGCCAACTTCGTGACGCTCGTCAGGCGAACGATCTTGCTGGAGAAAGTCGTAATAGGAATCAAGCTGGATGGCCAGCAAGTAAGGCACATCCATCACTTGGGGCAGTTTGCCGAAATCCTTGCGGATGCGTTTTTTCTCAGTATATGAGTAAGCCATCTGTATTCCCCAGCTTGTTCACCATGGGTGACCGATGCGTGGTCATCGCTGCCCTGCGCGGGCGTGTCAGACGCAGACAGCAAGCTCCTAAACCGGTAGCTCGCCGTCGAAAATCTTGATCGATAACAGTATTACAACAACGGTATTACTGTGTTTCTGCTGCAACCTAAACGTTGCAACAGAAAAAGGCCGGCAGCGGGAAAACCCGCCGCCAGCCGTGGAAGCTTACGCAGCGCGTAAAGCCGTCAGCACAAGAATTACTTGAGCTCGACGCTTGCGCCCGCTTCTTCCAGCTTCGCTTTTGCTGCTTCTGCGTCGTCTTTGGACATGGCTTCTTTGATCGTTGCCGGAGCGCCGTCAACAGCGCCTTTAGCTTCTTTCAGGCCAAGACCAGTGATTTCGCGAACGGCTTTGATGACGTTAACTTTCTTGTCACCAGCAGCGGTCAGAACCAGGTCAAACTCGGTTTGCTCTTCTGCAGCAGCTTCGCCGCCAGCAGCCGGGCCAGCCATAACAGCTGCAGCAGCTGATACGCCGAATTTCTCTTCCATTGCTTCGATCAGCTCAACAACTTCCATTACGGACATGTCGGCTACAGCATTGATGATATCGTCTTTAGACAGTGCCATTTTTCATTCCTAACTTTGCGGGAGCCTCGGTCGGCCGAGGACTCAGGATTCATTGCTCGGTTCAGGCAACGTAATCGGCATAGCGTTCACGCCGCCTGCAAAAAGGTCTGCTTACGCAGCTTCTTCTTGCTTCTGATCGCGCAGAGCGGCCAGGGTACGAACCAGCTTGCCAGCGGAGGCTTCTTTCATTACCGACATCAACTTGGCAATTGCTTCGTTGTAAGTCGGTAGGGTTGCCAGACGGTCGATGTCAGCAGCCGGGATCAGTTCGCCTTCGTAGGCCAACGCCTTCACTTCGAAGTTCTGCTCAGTTTTAGCGAACTCTTTGAACAAACGAGCGGCAGCGCCCGGATGATCGGTAGAGAAAGCCAACAGAGTCGGACCAACAAAGCTCTCGTTCAGACACTCCCACTGAGTGCCCTCGAGGGCGCGGCGAGCCAGCGTGTTACGAACAACACGAAGCTCTACACCATTCTCACGTGCCTGCTTGCGCAGATCGGTCATTTTACCGACCGTTACACCGCGAGAATCGGCAACTACGACGGAGAGTGCGCCCTTGGCCGCTTCACTGACCTCGGCAACAATCGCTTTCTTGCCTTCAAGTGCTAGTGGCACAGTGATCACTCCTTCGTGCCGGAGCCTTTTTAAGGCGCCGGAGGTTACCATCTCTTCCAGGCCTACTCTAACCAGCACTGGAAGCCTTAGGGGATGGTGCTCACCAGAAAGCAATGTCGCTAAAAAGCTTCAACCAACTGGCGGCCACACCATCTGCGCAGGCGCTTTAGGCAATTAAGCCGCGTGAGATAAAAACATCCAGCGCGGCACCTGCGGTCTTTGACGGTGCTCCAGTAGGCTTACCTAACTAGAGGACCGCAAAGTTCTTGCTCGGTTCTTACTTAAACCTGTCGACGTCTGCTTATACAAACTCAGAGTGGTCGATAGTCAGACCTGGGCCCATGGTAGTGGACAGGGTGACTTTCTTAAAGTAAATACCTTTAGAGGAACTCGGCTTGAGCCTCTTAAGGTCAGCAACCAGCGCTTCCAGGTTGCCTTGAACAGACGCAGCATCAAACGTCACTTTACCCAGCGTCGTGTGGATAATACCGTTTTTGTCAGTACGGAAACGTACCTGACCGGCTTTGGCGTTCTTAACTGCGGTTGCAACGTCAGGCGTTACGGTGCCAACTTTCGGGTTCGGCATCAGGCCGCGCGGACCAAGAATCTGGCCCAGCTGACCAACAACACGCATAGCGTCCGGAGAAGCGATAACGACGTCAAAATCCATCACGCCTTTCTTCACTTGCTCAGCCAGCTCATCCATACCCACGATGTCAGCGCCTGCTTCTTTAGCAGCATCGGCGTTAGCACCTTGAGTGAAGACCGCTACGCGTACGTCTTTACCAGTACCGTTAGGCATGACGGTTGCGCCACGAACAACCTGGTCAGATTTACGCGGATCAACACCCAGGTTGATCGCGACATCAACAGACTCATTGAACTTAACAGTAGACAGCTCAGAAAGCAGTGCAACCGCTTCTTCCAGAGAGTACGCCTTGTTGGCATCTACTTTCTCGCGAATTACCTTCGCGCGCTTAGACAGTTTAGCCATGATCAGAGACCCTCCACGTTAAGGCCCATGCTACGAGCGCTGCCTGCAATAGTACGTACGGCGGCATCGAGATCAGAAGCCGTCAGATCCGGCTCTTTAGTCTTGGCGATCTCTTCAAGCTGCTCGCGAGTCACGGTGCCGACCTTCTTCTTGTTCGGCTCACCAGAACCCGACTTGATACCAGCGGCTTTTTTCAGCAGCACGGCAGCAGGCGGTGTTTTGGTAACGAACGTGAAGCTACGGTCAGAGTAGACAGTGATCACGACAGGCGTCGGCAGACCCGGCTCAATCTCTTGAGTCGCTGCGTTAAACGCCTTACAAAATTCCATGATGTTCACACCGTGCTGACCCAGTGCTGGGCCTACGGGCGGACTTGGATTGGCTTTACCTGCAGCTACCTGCAGTTTGATATAAGCCTGGACTTTCTTGGCCATGGTAAATACTCCAATTGGGTAATAGCGCCTTGCGGCTCCCCGGGACTAGCGAGACAGCCAACGGCTGCCTCTTACGAATTTACGACGTTTTCTTAACCTGCGCCCTACTCTTTCTCGACCTGAGAAAACTCAAGTTCGACAGGCGTGGCACGCCCAAAGATCAATACACTGACCTGCAAACGGCTCTTGTCGTAGTTGACTTCCTCAACCACACCGTTGAAGTCGGCGAAAGGACCATCGACAACACGCACCGACTGACCCGGCTCAAACATTGTCTTGGGCCGTGGCTTATCAGTTCCGTCTTTAACGCGACGCAAAATAGCGTCCGCTTCACGGGTTGTGATCGCAGCCGGTTTCTCTTTCGTTCCGCCAATGAAACCCATTACACGCGGGGTTTCATTAACGAGATGCCATGTTTCGTCGGCCATTTCCATCTCGACCAGTACGTAGCCGGGATAGAATTTACGCTCGCTCTTGCGGCGCTTACCGTCGCGCATCTCAACGACTTCTTCCGTCGGCACCAGAATCTCGCCAAAACGATCTTCCATACCGTGCATTTTTACGCGCTCAATCAGTGAGCGCATAACATGCTTCTCAAAACCGGAATAGGCGTGGACGACGTACCAACGTTTGGACATGAAAACTCCTAACCAATGACGCCGGACATTGCCCAGCCAAGAAGAGTGTCAATCAACCACAGCATCAACCCCACCACGAGAACCGCCACCAGAACAATCGCAGTGGTTTGAATAGTCTCGGGACGGGTCGGCCATACAACGCGCTGAATCTCTTTCTTGGCGCTTACGGCAAGCTCTGTTAAGTCGCGACCTTTAGTAGTGGTAAGTGCGATAAAACCTGCAAGCACACACAACACCACCACGCCCAATACGCGGTAGAGCAAGCCAATATCGGCGAAATAGGTATTACCAACGACAGCAACGACAAGCAGCGCTGTAACCACCGCCCACTTGAGCCCGTCATGGCGTGCCTGCTGCACCTCGTTACCGTGCTTTACAGAACCAGGCTTCATAAAACGAGACTCCTTGGGGTGCGGCTACAATAAAGGAATTCTGAAAAAAACATGCCAACCTGGGGAAGGTTGGCAGGCCAGGAGGGACTCGAACCCCCAACCTGCGGTTTTGGAGACCGCTGCTCTGCCAATTGAGCCACTGGCCTATCATCGCTGCACAGGCAAATAAAAAGCCTACACAACAGCGGGCGCCATGATAGCGGAGAAACAACCACCTGACAACCCCACCCTGCATCGAACGCTCAAAATATGCAGCGCTCTACGACAGAGACGAACTCAGAAACAAAAAAAGCGAGCTTCGCTCGCTTTTCTCGAAATATGGAGCTCATGGACGGAATTGAACCGTCGACCTCACCCTTACCAAGGGTGTGCTCTACCCCTGAGCTACATGAGCCAAATCACATCAACTGGAGCGGGCGGCGGGAATCGAACCCGCACCATCAGCTTGGAAGGCTGAGGTTCTACCGTTGAACTACGCCCGCGTAACCGCTGCCAGGATTACAAGCCGCTGCACGCCGAACGATAGACAATGCCCACTACCGGCTTTCATCCTACAACACCGACAAACGCCGCTGCTGCTTAAATCTGGTGGAGAGAGAAGGATTCGAACCTTCGAAGCTTACGCGGCAGATTTACAGTCTGCTCCCTTTGGCCACTCGGGAATCTCTCCAGCGTTGGCGGCACATTATGCCAGCCTCCAAAACACTGTCAAGCTAGATATTTACTTAATTTATCGTAGCTTGCGATGCTAGCGCATCTGCTAGCTGCCTTGGAACGCGCTGCATTCTGTCAAAGCAGCATAGAGAATGCAAGCCCTGCGCGAATTTTTTCTAACGATACAGGCTCAGGCACACGCGGCGCACCGGACATCTTTCCTGCTCGCTCAGTGAAGGTAAGCGGAAAACTGGCCTCAAGCCCCCCATACACCATATCAGGCCATACCGCGTGAGGCACCTGTACGCCTCGAGAAACCACGCGTGCATCGCCACCTGTCAGCAGCACGGGTAGCGTAATGCCCTGCTGATCGCACACTTCGCTATAAATACGGTTAATCGCGCTAACAGCCGCCATGTAAATCCCGTGATTAACCGCATCGACGGTGCGACGCCCAGGCTCCAGCAATGCGTCCGCCTCGCTTTCAGGATCAATCGCGACATTGCGGGTACCCAGCTTTAAGCTCTCTTTCATTAGCCGCAGCCCTGGGATAATAAAGCCCCCCAGATGCACACCGCCAGGCAGCACAAAATCAATAGTAATTGCACTACCACAGTCGACCGCACAGCAGCCTCCGGCCAATTGATATCCGGCAAGCGCTCCCATCCATCGATCGACCCCCAAACGAGAGGGCTCCTCATAGCCGTTAACAACGCCCAACGCTTCAGGTGTTGAGTGCGCCACATAGACATGGCGCACCTTGTGGCGCAGCAGCGTAACCGTCTCCTCCAATACAGCGGCCCGGGCAACACTTGAAATACGTACGGCCTCAACTACATCAAGGTCTGGAATGTCCGCCCCCGGGCGCCACTCTTCGCGCGTCCAGACAGCACCGCGCGAGCGTATCTCACTACTTTCGGCATCCTTGAGCCGCCATTTCGACAAGGTATTACCGATATCCAAATCCAGAATCATAAGCGCCTGCGTACGCTGATCTCACCGCCTGCCAAGCGCCGCGAGTGCCCGTTTTCAGTAACCCATAAGTTACCGCTGTTATCGACGTCGCCTGCGATCGCATCGCTGACGCGCTCCCCTTGAATGATGCGCACCGGCGCGCCTGCATACGCATGGCGCGCATTCCACGCATCGCGCCATGCGGCAAAACCGACGTGTTCAAAATCTGCCAGCATACTCAGAAGCCCCGCCACAACATCTGACGCCAACTGATTTCGCGTATGCCCAGCATGCACATCAAACAGCGCGGCTACCGGCTGGTCAATGGCGGCGCGCTGAGACTCGGTTAACGACAGGTTCATGCCCATGCCAATCACGACCTCACAAGGCCCCGCCGCATCGCCCGTCACCTCAATCAATATACCTGCCAGCTTGCTCAGCTCATCGCCTGCATCCACCATCAGAATATCATTGGGCCATTTTAGCTTAGGCGCAGCACCCAACTGCTCAAGCACCTGAGACACAACCACGCCTACCGCAAGGCTTAACCCTTCAAGCGAGGCTACCCCCGCATCAAAGCGCCAGCCTAACGAGAGCATCAGACTTTGCCCCCACGGGGTCGTCCATACTCGCCCACGGCGACCACGACCGGCGGTTTGGAGTTCAACAAGGCACACTTCGCCATGCCCCGCACCCTGATTAAATCGCTGGCGCAGATACTCGTTGCTTGAAGGCAACTGGTCTTCGACAAATAATCGCGTCAACAAATGGCGTGCCTGAGCAGGTAAGTGCTCAACAATCCTGGCGCCCTCCAATGGCTCAAGGCGATGGGCTAGTCGATAGCCTCTCCCCTTGACCGCCACCAATTCCACGCCCAAGGCCTCCAATTTTTTTAGCTGTTTCCATACAGCAGCCCGCGAAACGCCCAGCGTTTCGCCTAATTGTTCACCAGAGTGAACATTGCCATCGCTCAACAAACGCACCAGGTTACCGATGGTCATGTGCTTGCCCCAACTGGGAAAACGCCTATCTTAACGGATGCACGTAGGAGGCGAAAACTGCCGCGTTTGGGTTATTGACTTGGTGCTTTATTTGAGACAAGGCTGGTAGTCGACCATGCCGAGACCCTATAATGCCGCCCTATTTTCCTAGCAGGATCGCGTCGTGATCGAGAATCTTCGTAACATTGCCATCATCGCCCACGTTGACCACGGCAAAACTACCTTGGTAGACAAGCTGTTAAGTCAATCGGGCACACTAGACCGCAAGGCCGAAGGCCAAGAGCGGGTTATGGACTCCAATGACCAGGAGAAAGAGCGCGGCATTACGATCCTGGCCAAAAACACGGCCATTCAGTGGCAAGATGGCAATGGTACGGACTACCACATCAATATCGTTGACACTCCAGGGCACGCTGACTTCGGTGGTGAAGTAGAGCGCGTTATGTCCATGGTGGATTCAGTGCTACTGCTGGTTGACGCGGTTGATGGCCCAATGCCGCAAACCCGCTTTGTGACTCAAAAAGCGTTCTCTCAAGGCCTCCAGCCGATCGTCGTGGTGAACAAGATTGACCGCCCTGGCGCACGCCCTGACTGGGTTATCGACCAGATTTTCGATCTGTTTGACAACTTGGGTGCCACCGACGAGCAGCTCGACTTCCCAATCATCTACTGCTCAGCACTCAACGGCATTGCCGGCATGGAGCCTGACGCACTTGCCGAGAACATGGACCCCATGTTCCAGGCGATTGTAGATATCGTTAAGCCGCCGCAAGTTGAAGTCGACGGTCCCTTCCAGATGCAGATTTCCGCACTGGATTACAACAGCTACGTGGGTGTTATCGGTCTTGGCCGCATCAAGCGCGGCAGTGTCAAGCCGGGCCAACAGATCACCGTCATCACCAAGGAAGGCGCTACCCGTAAAGGTAAAGTCGGCCAGGTCATGACGCACATGGGTCTGGAGCGTGTACAAACGACCGAAGCGACCGCAGGTGACATCGTTTGTATCACCGGCATCGAAGATCTGGCGATTTCCGATACGCTGTGCGACAACAGTGCCGTTGAAGCCCTGCCGCCGCTTTCCGTTGATGAGCCAACCGTGTCCATGACCTTCCAGGTCAATGACTCGCCGTTCGCCGGTAAAGAAGGCAAGTACGTCACCAGCCGTAATATCAAGGATCGTCTTGATCAAGAGCTGATTCACAACGTGGCACTGCGCGTTGAACAGGGCGACACCCCTGAAAAATTCAAGGTTTCCGGGCGCGGCGAGCTTCACTTGTCGGTACTGATCGAAACCATGCGTCGTGAAGGCTTTGAGCTGGCCGTTGGCCGCCCCGAAGTTATCATCAAAGAGATCGACGGCATTAAGCAGGAGCCCTACGAAGAAGTCATCATTGACTGTGAAGAGCAGCACCAGGGCTCGATCATGGAAGAGCTTGGCTATCGTAAGGGTGAACTGACTAACATGAATCCGGATGGTAAAGGCCGTGTTCGCTTGGACTTCATCATTCCTGCACGTGGTTTGATCGGTTTCCGTGGTCAGTTCTTGACCCTGACATCCGGCACCGGCATCTTGACCAGCCGCTTTGACCACTACGGTCCGCTGAAGCCCGATGCGTCTATTGAGCGTCGTAACGGCGTTCTGGTCTCCATGGTAGGCGGTAAAGCGCTGGCCTATGCCCTTTACGCGCTGCAAGAGCGTGGCAAGCTGATCATCGATCACGCTACCGAAGTCTACGAAGGCATGCTGATCGGTATTAACAACCGTGCCAACGACATGGTAGTTAACCCGACCAAGGGTAAAAAGCTCGATAACATGCGCTCCACCGGTAACGATGAAAACATCGTACTGACGCCGCCGATCAAGTTCACGCTGGAACAGGCCATTGAATTCCTGGATTCCGATGAGCTGGTGGAAGTCACGCCGACGCACATCCGCCTGCGTAAGAAGCACCTGACAGAGAACGAGCGTAAGCGCGCTGGCAAGAAATAAGTCAGCTGAGCAAACGCTCAACAAGCTCTAAAGCAAGACCGAAAGCCCGCCACCGTGCGGGCTTCCTTGTATCTGGGGCGCTCTTTGCAAACGTTTGCGCCATTCATTGCCCCGCGGCTACCTCCGCTACTCTTTTTTAAAGCCCCGCCAAGTGCACCAATAAACGCAGCCTAAACGCCAAGGCGCTGGAAAGCGCACGCATTCTACCGCACAGTAGCTTACAACTGGCGACGCCAAAGCTTTCTGCCAAACTGCAATACATACAGGCATTTGGATACCGATCTTTGCCTATCACTTGCACAGGAACACTCTGTACATGAGTGGACACAACGTCTGGACGCACAAGGGTACTTTTTTACTGGCGGCGGTAGGCTCCGCCGTGGGCTTGGGCAATCTTTGGCGTTTCCCGTATTTAACCGGTGAAAACGGTGGCGGGGCGTTTATCCTGGTGTATGCCGCCACCATTTTGGCCGTCGGCACTCCTATCCTGATCGCCGAGACCATGCTGGGCCGCACCAGCCGTCAGAGCCCTATTATGGGCATGCGGCACTTAACCAAAACGCACAAAGCCTCGCGCGCCTGGGAGTTAATCGGCTGGCTGGGCGCGGCTTCGGCTTTTTTGATTTTAAGCTTTTACTCGGTCATCGCTGGCTGGGCACTGCACTACACCGGGCTGATGCTGACCGGCTCGCTTGTGGGTGCCGACGCGCAAACGATGGCGGCGAGTTTTGACGCACTGCTGGCGTCCCCTTCCCTTATGACGCTGTATCACACGCTGTTCATTGCGGCGTCTGCACTCATCGTCAGCATGGGCGTTCACCGAGGAATTGAGACGGGCCTGCGCATTATGATGCCTGCGCTGTTCATTATTCTGACGGTAGTGCTTGCTTACAGCGTGATGAATGGCGATATACATGCGGCGGCGCGCTTTCTGTTGACCTTTAACATCGCGGACCTGAGCCTTGAGGGCTGGCTACAGGCCGTGGGGCAGTCCTTCTTTACGCTAAGCCTGGGGATGGGCGCTATTATGGCCTACGGCGCCTATATGCCCGGCGATGCCTCTCTTACGCGCACCGCCATTGGCGTGGCCGTAGTGGATACGGCGATTGCCATGGTGGCAGGGCTGGCGATTTTCGCGCTGGTATTTGGGGCAGGGCTTGAAACCGGCCAGGGCCCAGGACTGATGTTTGTGACATTGCCACTTGCCTTCGCTGAAATGCCGCTGGGGGCGCTAATCGGCGGCGTCTTCTTTATTTTAGTGCTGGGGGCTGCGATTAGTTCCTCCATCTCGCTTATCGAGCCCGTGGCCGCTTTTCTGGTCGAGCGCTTCAACCTTACCCGGCCCCAGGCAGTCATCATCGTGGTGGTGGCGGCTTGGGCAATGGGACTGCTCACCGTCGCAAGCTTTAACATCGGCGCAGAAGACAGCCTTTTCCACCATCTATTTGGCCGCAGCGCCTTTGATGTTATCGAACTATTGACCAATATCTTTATGCCGCTGGGTGGCCTGATGATTGCGCTATTCGCAGGCTGGGTGCTCACTCAAAGCGAAGTGATGAAAGAGCTGGATACTACCCATGGCTGGTTTATTAGCTGGCGGTTTCTAGTGCGTTTTGTTGCCCCTACCGCGGTCGCGTTTGTCTTTTTACGCACTATTCCTCAGGTTGAGGGCTATATGATTCCTGCGCTTGGCGCCCTGCTACTGGTCGGCCTCTTTGCGCTTAGCCAACGACGCCAAAAACCGCGCTGATCAGCGCCCTACAATAACAATACAGACGACCCAATGGTCGCCTACATCACGAGGGCACTATGTATGCATCCTCTTATTGAAGTACAGCAGGTGAACAAGGCGTTTGGTGGATTACAGGTGATTAACAACTGCTCCATTCGCGTCGAGAAAGGCTCAATTACCGGCATGGTCGGCCCTAATGGGGCAGGTAAATCGACCCTGTTTAATCTGATCGCTGGTTCCCTGACGCCGGATAGCGGCCATGTATTTCTCGACGGTGACGATATTACCGCGCTCAGCGCCAACCAACGCTTCCACAAGGGGCTTTTACGCACCTTCCAGATTGCCCATGAATTTAGCCAAATGAGTGCGCTGGAAAACCTGATGATGGTGCCGCCTCATCAGGCGGGAGAAAGCTTATTCAACACGTGGTTTAAACCGGCACGGGTGCGTGAAGAAGAAGCGGCGGTCCGAAAACGTGCGCTTGAGGTCATCGAGTTTGTCGGCCTGCACCATGTCCGCAATGAGCTGGCGGGCAACCTGTCTGGCGGGCAAAAAAAGCTGTTAGAGCTTGGCCGCACCATGATGACGGATGCCAAGGTCGTGCTGCTTGATGAAATTGCCGCAGGCGTTAACCGCACCCTGCTGGGCGACTTGATCAGCAATATTGAGCGTTTGAATCGCGAGTTGGGTTACACCTTTTTAGTGATCGAACACGACATGGACATGATTGCCCGGCTATGCGACCCAGTGATTGTGCTGGCACAGGGGAGCGTGATGGTCGAGGGGCATATTCAGGATATTCAAAATAACCCTGCGGTGATTGAAGCATATTTTGGCACCGACGCTGCCTGATCAAATGCTCCGTATAAACAACAACAAGCCGCTTAAAAGCGATGCAGCGAGACACTTTTATCATGTCATTAACAACATCAACGACGCCACTGCTAGAGGCACGCAATGTGCACGGTGGTTATGGCGCCATGAACATTCTTAACGGGGTGGACATGTCGCTTTATGCGCATGAAGTAGGCGTTATAGTCGGACCCAACGGCGCCGGCAAGTCGACCATGCTCAAAGCCATATTTGGACTGTTAAACGTTAATCAGGGCGACATTTTGCTTAACGGTGAGCTCATTCATAACCTGGCCTCCAATAAACTTGTTGAGCGCGGAATGGGCTTTGTTCCTCAGGAGAAAAACGTTTTCCCAAGCCTTACCGTTAAGGAAAACCTGGAGATGGGCGCCTATCTCAAGCCCCACAACGTCAAGCGCATGCTGGAGCAGGTATACGCGTTTTTCCCGCCATTGGTAGAGAAGCGCCATCAGGCCGCCGGTGAACTGTCAGGCGGCCAGCGTCAGATGGTTGCCATGGGCCGTGCCCTGATGGCAGAGCCAAGCCTGCTGCTACTTGATGAGCCCACGGCCGGGCTTTCGCCCCTCTACATGAACGAGATTTTCGACCGGGTTAAGCAGATCAATGCGGCAGGCGTAGGCATTTTAATGGTCGAGCAGAACGCCAGGCAGGCGCTTGCCATTGCCGACAAGGGCTTTGTCCTGGCAGCAGGCCAAAACCGCTTTACTGAAACCGGGGCAGCCCTGCTTGCCGACCCAGACGTGGCCAAGAGCTTTTTGGGCGGCTAGCCCGAGGGAATACGATGAACGAACTGATCTTTTTTATTAATAACGTGGTGATCGCAGGTAGTGTTACCGGCTCGATTTACGCGATTGGTGCGATTGGCGTAACGCTGATTTTTAGCATCATGCGCTTTGCCCACTTCGCGCATGCCGACATGATGACCTTTGGTGCCTTTATGGTGCTTTTGCTGACCACGCTATTTCCTGCCGCAGGCGCCAGCATGGGCATCCCTAGCGCACTTTTGATGCTACCTGTTGCCATGCTGCTGACGGCGCTACTGGCGGTAGGCATCGATAAGGTATTTTACAAGCCACTGCGCGCGCATGGCGTTAAACCCATCGTGCTGGTCATTGGCTCTCTTGGCGTCACGCTGATGCTTCAGGGGCTTATTCGCCTGTTTGCGGGCACCGGCGGCCAGAGTTTGTACGTGGATGATCGCAAGGAAATTTTCCGCATCGCCGTGCCGTTTGAAGGGGTACGCGCGCCGATTGTGATCACCGATCCGCAAATCTACCTGTTTGTCATTACCCTGGTGGCCGTCGTTGCCCTGCATCTGTTTTTAAACCGTTCACGGCTGGGTAAAGCGATGCGCGCAATGTCGGATAATCCGGAGCTTGCCCAGGCCTCGGGTATCAATACCAATACGATTGTGGCCGTCACGTGGGTCATTGCAGGCAACCTGGCGGCGATTGCCGGCACGCTGCTTGCCCTGGATGTGACGTTCAAGCCCGATTTAAGCTTTTTCCTGCTGCTGCCTATCTTCGCCGCCGCCATTGTCGGTGGGGTCGGCCACCCTTACGGGGCGATTGCCGGCGGGTTTGTGGTCGGCTTTGCTGAAACCCTGGCCGTGTTTAACTGGAACATGCTGCTGCGCCCCTTCCAGGACAGCTTCCCTGCCTGGCTGGAACTTCCCTCTAACCTGGCGTTTGTGGGTACCGAGTACAAAATTGTGGTGCCGTTTTTCATTCTGGTGGCCATTCTGGTGTGGCGTCCTACCGGCCTCTTTAAAGGCAAGGTGATCTAATGCGCGATTCAAGCAACACCCGCAACCCCGCTTATACACCTAAAGACGCGACACCTGAGCGGCGCTTTCCTGTCCGCGAAGTAGTGCTGTGTGGCACACTCCTCATCGCCATTTTGGCGGTTTATGGCTTAATGGGCGCCGCCTACAGTACGCGCATGCTGGTTGAGGCGGCCTGTTACGCCATTCTTGCCTTGGGCCTGACCATTCAGTGGGGCTATGCCGGGCAATTCAATGCCGGGGTGATGGGCTTTGTGGCGCTGGGCGGTTTCTGCGCCATGCTGTTTAGCGTGCCCGTCAACGATGCCTTTTGGGGCACCGAACTGCCAGGCGAGCTGGGCCGTGTGCTGCTCTATGGCCTGGCAGCCACACTGGTGGTGGTAGGTGCCACCCAGCTTGACCGGCTGGGCGTTCCCAAAAAGCTGCGTACCCTGATGGCTGTTGTGCTCGCGGTCGTGCTGTATCTGGTGGTGATTAGCCTGCTGCGTGATGTGACCAGCCAAATTCAAGCGCAGGCCGGGTTTGTGGGCGGTTTTGGCCTGCCTGCCTGGACCGGCTGGATTATGGGTGGCGCCTTGGCAGGCGGCGTAGGCTACCTGATTGGGCATGTCTGCTTAGGCCTGCGCAGCGACTACCTGGCGATTGCCACGCTGGGCATTGCGGAAATTATTAAAGCGTTTTTGAAAAACTCCGACTGGCTGACACGCGGCACCGCCACGGTATCACCGCTCCCCTGGCCAACGCCCGGGCCGGCGGAGCTTGGCTTTACGCTCTCAAGGGCGTTGTACCTGTCGATCACGGCCATGGTGATTGCGGTGATTTTCTTTCTACTTCACCGGGCCTATCACGCGCCCTGGGGGCGCATGATTCGAGCGATACGCGATAACGAAGTCTCGGCGGCCGCCATGGGCAAGGACATCAACAAGCGCCGCCTGGAGATTTTTGTACTGGGATGCATTTTGATGGGTCTTGGTGGTGGCATACTGGGGACATTTAACAGCCTGTTTGACCCTCAAGGCTATCTGCCGCTTAACCACACATTTTTGGTGTTGGTGATGGTGATATTGGGCGGGCCGGGTAATAACCTGGGCACTATTTTCGGGGCCGTCGCGGTGTATATTATCTGGATTATGTCGGAGCCGTTGGCGCTCTTTTTGATGCAGTTGATCGTCAGCGTAGGTGAAAGCACGTTTGGCTGGGATGCACCGAACAATATGGATAGCCGCGCTCTGCAGGCACGGGTGTTGGTAATCGGCATGTTGATAACCCTGGTGCTGCGCTTTGCGCCTAAAGGGTTGCTGCCCGAAAAAATCACCCATCACGGTTGATGGCAAACTGTCCCAAGGACTGTCACAAGGGCTGCCCCAAGGACCTTCTTAAAAACCTGCCTAGGAAAAAGCCCCGGTGCAAAACACCGGGGCTTAAATGACGTATCGATCCTGATTAAACGGCCTCGCTAAAGCGCTTATAAATCTACCTGCCCTTTGCTGGTAAATTGGCCATCTTCAATCACCATTTCTACGACGACGCCAGGCACATCACCGTATTCATCAAAATCGTGGGCGCCTGAGGCACCTTCGTAATTGATCTCGGTGCCCGCTGCGATTAGCTCGATGGCCTTCTCCCACTCACCCGGTAGAATCACTTCGCCCGGCGCACTGGAAACGCTGCGCAGCGCATCGACCAGCCCTTCGCGCTCGGCGCTGCCGTTTTGCTCAATAGCCAGCGCCAGCAAGAAAGCGGCATCATACGCCTGAGCGGCAAACACCGCGCTGGGGTCAAAGCCTGCGGTTTCAGCGGCCTCGTTGAAAATAGGCGTACCGGGAAGGTCCGGGCTGCCTGGGCGCGTGGCTATCATGCCGTCCAGCACGTCTGCACCTATCGCCTCGACCAGGCTATCGCCGACCATGCCGTCAGCGCCCACATACTGGGTAAACATGCCGCTTTCATACGCCTGGCGAAGCACGGTTTGACCAGAGGTGTCAGCATAGGCCAGCACCACCAGCGTATCGGCGCCACCGGCAGAGAGCGAGCCCAACTCAGAACGGTAATCAGCGCGGTTATCTTCATGGGCAAGATTTTCGGCAATCTCGCCGCCACCGGCTTCAAACGCTACGCTGAACGCATCAGAAAGCCCGCGCCCGTAGTCGTTATTGACATAGGTCACCGCCACGTAGTCGATACCTTTATCAAGCAGCAGCTTGGCCAGGATCTCGCCCTGGAATGCGTCAGAAGGCACCGTACGGAAGACCAAATCGTTGTCATCCAACTCAGAGACCGCAGGCGCCGTCGAGGCAGGCGAGACCATCACCACCCCACCCGGGATCGCCGCGTTATTGGCTGCGGCAATCGTCGCCCCGGTGCAAAGTGCCCCCACAATCGCGGTGACCTGCTCAGAGTTGACCATGCGGTCAGCCGCGTTCGAGGCTGCCGAGGCATCGGCGCAGGTGGTATCGCCCGAAGGCATTACCAGCGTTTGGCCATCCAAAATGCCGCCTTGGTCGTTAACCTGCTGGACGGCAAGCTTTGCCCCTTCAAAGATAGGCGGCGTAAGACTTTCAATTCCCCCGGTAAAACCACCAAGGAAGCCAATTTTCACTTCTGCCTGGGCCACACCCGTTATGGCAAATGCAGAGGCCGCAACGGCAGTGGCTAATGCGAGCTTATTGATCATATTATTTGTCGCTCCCAGTGAGATAACCCGTCCTGCGCTAGCACGCAGAAACTCCCTTTAATCTGGAACCACAACGTTAAAAACACAAGCAACGCTTTCTAACGCTGCTTTGATGTTTATCGACGACGCGCTGCATCCTTTACTCATGGCGGCTATTACCAAGCCGCTGGTCTTGTTGTTTACGCTGTCGATTGCGGCGGTACACGCGCACCAGCGCAATACTTAGCGCCGCTGCTAACATGAAGCCCAAGGTGAGCCCTTGCCAGGGCCGTGCCGCACTTTCCAATAGCGTCTCCAGCGTGATGATAACGATCAGGCCCAACGCCTGAGAGCCAATAGCCAGCGCGCGCAGCACGTCAAAGGCGGGTTGTGACATAGTCAGACTCCGTAATTTTCAACTCACGTGGTATGGTCTCGTAGTGTACCTGCTTATCGGAAAGACCATGAATGCCATCGCCCTTGGGCCGCTATTGATTTCATTACCCAGGTTATACGCCATCGGCTGTGCGCTGCTGGTGTTACTGTCGGCACGTTACTTACTGCGCCTACCACCGCCGCTTTTAAATCGCTGGTTCACCGGGCTAATCCTTGCCTGGTTAATCGGGGCGCGTATCGCGCACATTACGCTTCACCTGGAGAGCTATAGTGCCAATCCGCTTGATGCGCTTAAAGTCTGGCAACCGGGGTACCACGGCATCGGCGGATTATTGACCGGCTTGCTATGGTCCGCTTGGACGCTTCGCAAGCGGCTTTCAGCGTTACTTGGGAGCACCGTCATTCTGCTCTGCGCCTCGGGTCTATGGCTTATGCTGGTATCCCTGTCGCCCTTGGGTAGCGCATCTGCCGTCAGCCAATTACCCGAAATCCACCTGGAAAACGTGGACGGCGCCGATGTGTACCTGCCCGACCTGGCAGACGGCAGCGACCGGGTGATTGTTAACCTCTGGGCCACCTGGTGCCCACCCTGCCGACGCGAAATGCCATTACTCGAAGAGGCTGCCCAGCGCGAAGGCGTAAGCGTCGCGGTCGTTAACCAAGGGGAAGATTTGTTGCCTATCGTGCGTTATTTGGACGCAGAAGGGTTGGATTTTACCCATGCACTGCGCGACCCAGGCCAAACGCTGATGGCCCTGTTTGAAGCGCCCGGGCTACCCACTACAGTGCTTTTTGATGGCCAGGGCACTACCTTGGATATCCACGTTGGCGAGCTTACCCGTGCCCATCTTGAACACTGGTTGGAAGATTGACGCCGATACACCTTAATCCCCCGGCGCCTTTGCGTTAGAATCCCCCGCCCTACCGCTGCTGATGGCGTGCCCTCGGCAGCGTATGACCCGTTTTTGTAGACTTCCCCGAGGCATCATGAGCGATTTTTCACCCGGCCAGCGCTGGATTAGCGACGGCGAAGCCGAGCTTGGGCTTGGCACCGTGCTTAACTGCGACTTCCGTAGCGTTACCATCTTGTTCAGTGCCAGCCAGGAAACCCGAACCTATAACACGCGCCAGGCGCCGTTGACCCGCGTGATGTTCGGCAGCGGCGATCGGGTACTGTCGGCCGATGGCTGGCAGATGATCGTTGATGACAGCAAAGAGTCTCACGGCCTGATTACCTATATCGGTGAGGACAGCGAAGGCACGCCGCGCGAACTTCCCGAAGCCAAGCTGGCTGACACCATGCAGTTTGATCAGGCACGTGATCGCCTGCTGACAGGCCAGGTAGACCGCAACGACTGGTTTGATCTGCGCTTTCGGACGCTGCACCATCACCAGCGCATTGAGCAGCACAACGCCCTGGGCTTTGCCGGGCCGCGCATCGATTTGATTCCGCACCAGCTGTATATCGCCGACGAAGTTGCTCGCCGTCATGCACCGCGCGTGCTTCTGGCGGATGAAGTAGGCCTGGGGAAAACCATTGAAGCCGGACTGATTCTGCACCGCCTGCTGCTGACCGGCCGTATTGAGCGGGCGCTTATCTTGGTGCCCGACAGCCTGACCCACCAGTGGCTGGTGGAGCTTCTGCGCCGCTTCTCGCTGAATGTCAGCCTGCTTGATGAGCATCAAAGCCAGGCCCATGGCAGCGCCAACCCGTTTGAGAGCGCCCAGCTAGTGCTGGCAAGCCAGGGCTGGCTGTTTGCCAACATTCATCGCCAGGACCAGGCGCTAGCCAGCCGTTTTGACCTGCTGATTGTCGATGAAGCTCACCACCTGGACTGGAGCGCCGAGGGTAGCGGCCCAGGTTATCAATGTGTTGAGCAGCTCGCTGCTGAAATTCCTGGCCTGCTGCTGTTAACGGCCACACCTGAGCAAATGGGTATTGAAAGCCACTTTGCCCGCCTACGCCTGCTGGACGCCGAACGCTATCACGACCTGGAGCGCTTCAAAGACGAAGAGCGCCACTACACCGCTGTCGCCAGCGCCATTGACGCTTTAGATGAATTGCCTGCCACGCCGGATGCCCGTGCCCGAATAGATGCCGTCGCCGACGACCGCGACAGCCAGGCGCTGCTGGCAACGCTGTGTAACGCTGAAGCCAGCACAGAGCAGCACGATGCGGCCCGTCATCAACTGCGTGACGCCTTGCTTGACCGCCATGGCACGGGGCGGGTGATGTTCCGCAATAGCCGCCGTCATGTTGGCGGCTTTCCCGAGCGTCGCCTGCACCTCTCCTCGCTTGAGCTACCCTCCGCGTATCGCCGCGTGCTGCGCCGCCTGGAGCGTGATGACGACTACCTGGACGAGCTGCTGATCGAAACCGGCATGGATCATCCGGATGTCTTGATCTATCCGGATGCCATGTACCGTGAGCTCAGCAACGATCCGCTCAACGGTGAAGCCTGGTGGCATATCGACCCACGGGTTAACTGGCTGCTGGATAAGCTCAGCGACGATAGCGAAACAGGCTTTGCCAACGACAAAGTACTGGTCATTGCCCACCATCGTGAAACCGCCGAGGGGCTGGCTGAAGGGCTGCGCGTGCTGGGCGGCTATCAGGCGCCGGTCTTCCATGAAGGGCTTTCACTGGTTGAGCGTGACCGCGCCGCCGCCGCTTTTGCCGATGAAGAAGAGGGCGTGCAGGTACTCGTCTGCTCGGAGATTGGCTCAGAGGGGCGCAACTTCCAGTTCTGCCGCCACTTGGTCATGTTCGATATGCCCCAGCACCCTGACCAACTGGAGCAGCGCATTGGCCGTCTGGACCGTATCGGCCAGAAGCACGCCATTGAGCTTCACGTGCCCAGCTTTATTGGCAGCCCCGGCGAGCGGCTGCTGCGCTGGTATAACGAAGGCATGGATGCGTTCAGTGCCCCCCATGGCATCGGCAGCGACCTCTACGAGGCCTTTGGCGATGCACTTGCCGATGCGCTTCTCGACGATGAAACGCTGGACGAAATCATCGTTGAAACACGGGAAATGTTTACCGCCAAGCTGGCCGAACGCGATGCCGGGCGCAACCGCCTGCTGGAACTTAACGCCTGTAGGCCAGCACGCGCCCAAGAGGTGATTAGCGCTGTACGCGAGTTGGATGAAGATACCGCGCTCCCACGTTATGTAGAGCGCGCGCTGGACGTATTTGGCGTGGACAGCCAGGAGATCGGCAAAGGGCTTCTTCACTTGCAGCCCAGCCAGCATATGCTGGACGGACTGCCTGGCCTGGTGAAAGGCGAAGAGGGCTTTACTGCGACCTATAGCCGTGCCCAAGCGCTTGCGCGGGATGATATTCAACGCCTTTCGTGGGAGCATCCGCTGCTGCGCGAAATGATGGAGCGTATTCTGGACGGCACCATGGGCAACACGGCCCTGGCACTGCTGCGTCACACGGCCATCCCCAGTGGGCGGCTAATGGCAGAGCTTGTCTTCCGCACCCACTGCCCGGCGCCGAAGTCACTGCACCTTAACCGCTTCTTGCCGCCCACCGCCGTACGCGTTCTGCTGGATGAATCAGGTGCCAACCTGACCAGCAAAATCTCGTTCACGGGGCTTGGCAAAAACCTGCAAAAGGTCAATAAATCGCTAGCGCGGGATTTAATTAAAAGCCGCCACGATCAGTTACGTGAGCTGCTTATTCAGGGTGAAGGCGAGGCAGAACGTGAGCTGCCCAGTATTGTAGAGGCCGCTGAAACGCGCATGCGCGCCCAGTTGGATGCCGAGCTTGCCCGCCTAACAGCGCTAGCCGAGCATAACCCCTCGGTACGCGCTGAAGAGCTGGATGCCCTGAAGCAGGAGCGCCAGGCGCTGAGCGAGGCGATAGAAAATACTCGCCTGCGGCTGGACTCCGTTCGGGTCGTGATTACCGTTGACCCCAACGCCTAAGCGCTCAATCTCGCCTTAATATCTCGGCCAGCGCCTTATCGAGTGTCGGGTACTGAAATTCAAACCCCGCCTCGATAAGGCGCGCCGGGCGCATGTCAGCCCCGGTTAGCAGCAGCCGAGACATTTCCCCCAGGCCTGCTTTTAACACAAAGGCAGGCACGGGGAGTATGGCCGGGCGGTTAAGCCGTTTGGCTAGCGTTTTGGAAAACTCGGCATTAGTGGCGGGGTGCGGCGCACTGCCGTTAAAGGCGCCATTAAGGTCCTCTTTTTCCAGCAGGAACACAATCGCGTCCACCAGATCCTCGCGATGAATCCAGGGCATATACTGCTCGCCACTGCCAAAACGTCCGCCTAACCCTAGCTTAAACGGCGGCAGCATTTTCTGGAGTGCTCCACCTCCTGCATCCAGCACCAGCCCCGTTCGTAGAAGCGCCAAACGTACGCCGAGCGCTTCAACAGGCTTTGCGGCCGCCTCCCACTTAACGCATAGCCGGTGGGCAAATTCATCGTGCGCTGCGGTGTCTTCGGTAACGACACGCTTACCTTGATCACCGTAGTACCCCATGGCCGAGCCACTTACCATGACGTTGGGCACAGCCTGCCCATTGGCCTGAAGCTCTTCACATAGCGTAACGAGCTGGTGAGTCATATGGGTGCGTGACTGAATAAGCGTCTCTTTTTGCGCATCACTCCACCGTTTGGCAGCAATCGACTCACCGGCCAGGTTAACGATTGCCTCGGGCGGCGCCTCTAAAAAGTCAAGCACGCTGTCGCGAATATCGCACTCGCGAGGCAGCTGCTTACGCGCTTTCTGCGGGTCTCTTGATACCACTTGTACGGTATGTCCTTGGCCTTGCAACGTTTCACAAAGGCGTTTCCCGACAAAACCGCTGCCTCCGGTGACTAATATACGCATGGTGTTGCTCCTATTGTGACGCCGCGCAAATACGCGCTAGCCACGCGCTTGCTTCTTCATCAGGCATAGCAGGCCATTCCCAGCACGGCAAACATTCAGGCTGGCTTACTACTCACTAATGTAGCGTTAAGCACACTACCTATACACTAACCGCACTTAAACATTCTCAAGGATAGCTTTGGTAGTATCTATGTAGAAGTTGACAGCAATATAACCCTTGGTTATAGGAACATAATAAGTCAGCCAGCCCAGTAACATCACACACTTAGGCCCGACGTGACGTTTCACCAAGACCTCCTGTAAAGACAAAGGTTGTACCTGATAGCGACAAGTTGTACAAAGAGAGCTACGATAGCGCGTTATTTTTATGTTTATTCAAACGACACAACATGGATTGTGAATCATTTCTGCCCCAGAGAACGCAAATAGCCTTTTGTATCCTGCGGCTTCAGACAACCAAGAGGCACAGGCGCCCATGAGCATCAAGGCGACCCACCCACCCGACACCCCGCTCTATCCGATCCGGGAAGTCTCCCGTTTAACGGGTGTGAATTCGGTCACCCTGCGCGCTTGGGAGCGTCGCTACGGTTTGATTCGCCCTAAACGTACGCCTAAAGGGCATCGCTTATACGCCCAGGATGATATCACCCGCATTGAACGTATTTTGCAGTGGCTCAACCGTGGCGTTCCCGTTAGCCAAGTCGTTGACCTGCTTGACCAGCCAGAAACGGTAGAAGCCCCCACGCCCAATGCTGGCGACTGGATTAGCCAGCGTCAGCAGCTGCAGTTGGCGATAGAAGCGCTCGACTTACCCAGACTTGAGGCGCTTTATTATCAGAGCCTGGCCCTGTACCCGCTAAGCACAGCAGTTAGCGAGCTCTGGCAGCCGGTCATCCTGGCACTGGAAACCAAGTGGACGATTCAGCCAGACATTTTGGCACGGCGGACACTTGAAGCCTTTTTACGTAGCCAAGTGGGCACACGCCTTCATTACGCGAACCAGGCCACGCGTGGGCCTTTATTGCTGCTGACTGCCATGCCCGACGATCAAGGCCTTCTATGGGTATTAATGGTCGCCTTGATGGCCAGTGAGCAGGGTTACCGTATACAGATGTTTGATCACACGCTGCCTCTTGAAGCATTGCCCCAAGCGGTGACACGGCTACATGCCTCAATGGTGCTGCTAACGAGCGGCCAACGAGAAAGCGATAGTTATATTCATACGGCGCTACCCAATGCAGCCGAGGCGCTTAGCGTTCCACTGGGTATCTGCGGTGAAGTCGCTCGGCTGCGTGATAGCGAGCTGCGTGATAGCCCCGTGCATACGCTAGGTGATGAGCTCCCCCAAGCCATTGCACGCCTGCGCCCCCTGCTACGTGAGTCTGGCGTTTTATAGACCATTTAACCCCTCGTGCCAGCGATGGACTTTAAATGTCGTTAGATGAGTGGCCGCACGGAGATGGTTTTTGAAATGGTTTTTCACCGCGCCGAAGGCAACATGGACGTTCAATTAGTTTGGTTACGTAGCGATCTGCGCATTCATGACAACACAGCCTTGGCCGCTGCAGCGACTAAAGGCCCGGTGATTGCCGTCTTTCTTCGCAGCGTGGCCCAGTGGCAATCCCACGACCATGGTGCTAACAAGATCGACTTTTGGGCGCGCGGTGTAGCGGCCGTTAAAGATGCCCTTCACGGGCTTAACATTCCTCTCTTGCACCGCGACATCGGCCACTATCGAGAGGCGCCCAAGGCGCTCCTCGACATTGCCCGCGAGCATTCGGTTAAACAGCTGCACTTTAACTACCAATACCCGTTAAACGAACAGCAGCGCGATAACGCGGTGTTGGGCGCCTTTAAAGAAGCCGGTATTACCGCTCATGGATATCATGACAGCGTGGCGTTCGCGCCCGGCACGCTGCTAACCAGAAAAGGCGACTATTACGGTGTTTTTACGCCTTTTTCCAAGGCCTGGCATAAGCAGATCAGTGCTGAACAGCTGGCTTTACGCGATACGCCAGAACCTCAACAGCGTTTACCGATTAAAAGCGATACATTACCAGGTCTCCCCAGGCTCGATGACACACCGGTCGATCATCAACAATGGCCTGCTGGAGCGGAAATAGCAGGCGATTACCTGGCACGGTTTTTACGTTTTCGTGGCCGCCACTACCGCCAGCAACGCGACATTCCAAGTGTATGCGGCACCAGCGAGCTTTCACCCTACCTCGCACTGGGGATGATATCGCACCGCCAGTGCATGCAAGCGGTGATGAGCGAGAACAGCGGACACTTGGCCGATGGCGATGCCGGGCTTACCACATGGGTCAACGAGCTTATCTGGCGCGAGTTTTATCAGCACGTTGCGGTAGGCTTTCCTGAGGTATGCCGCCATCAACCGTTCCAGAAGCATACCCAACAGCTTGCCTGGCGCGATGATGACGCAGGTTTTAACGCCTGGTGCGAAGGGCGCACAGGCTACCCATTGGTGGATGCCGCGATGCGCCAGTTGGTCGCCACGGGATGGATGCATAACCGACTACGCATGGTGACAGCGATGTTTTTGAGCAAGCATTTGCTGATCGATTGGCGACGCGGCGAGGCGTTTTTTATGCGCCACCTGGTAGACGGTGAGTTTTGCGCTAATAACGGTGGCTGGCAATGGGCGGCGTCAACAGGCACCGACTCAGCACCTTATTTTCGAATCTTTAACCCTACCACCCAATCCAAACGCTTTGACCCAGACGGGGAGTTTATTGCTCGCTGGCTTCCTGAGCTTGGCACATTGCCAGCCAAGGCACGTCATGCGCCGCCGCACAATATGCTTACCCAGTTGGATTACCCTGAGCCCATCGTTGAGCATAAGGCAGCTCGTCAGCGGGCGTTAGATGCCTTTAAAGCCCTTTCCAAATCGCCAGACGGCTAGACCGCTGCCGCTGCAAGGAGTGGCGGTGCCCAGCGCTGTTCCAGCTCAGCGGCAGGCAACGGCCTGGCGAAATAGAAGCCTTGTACGATAGTGCAGCCCGCATCCACCAGAAACTGGCACTGCTCTTGGGTTTCGACCCCTTCGGCGATGACATCAAGCCCCATACCAGCGGCCATGGCGAGCACCGCCTTGACGATAGCAGCATCGGCCTTGCTATTGGGCAGTTCTCGGATAAACGCACGATCCAGCTTGATCTTGTCGACCGGCAGCCGCTTAAGGTAACCAAGCGACGAGTAGCCGGTTCCAAAGTCATCAATGGCTATGGCATATCCCTGCTCACTTAGCGTTTTTAATCGAGGCCCCATATCGCCTGCGCGTTCATCCAGCAGTACCGACTCGGTTAGCTCCAGGCCAATCTGCGAAGGTTCCAGCTGGTAGCGCTTTAAGCAGGTGTTTAGCTGCGTCTCTAAATCGCCCTGGAAAAGCTGCAACGCGGAAATATTGATCCAGATGATCAATTTTGGCATGCCGCTGTGTTGCCAATGGGCCTGCTGGGCGCAAGCCTTTTCAATCACCCAGCTTCCCAGTTCTGCCATTAACCCATGGCGTTCGGCCAAGGGGATAAAATCGCCCGGTGAAATCATGCCATCCAAGGGATGGCGCCAGCGTAATAGCGCCTCCATCCCCAACAACTCACCGGTGCCGGGGTGGTGCTGGGTTTGGTAATGTAGCTCAAGTTGATCACCAGATATCAGCGCGGCACGCAGGTCACTGACCAGAGCAAGCTGTGGGTTATCCTGCTTATCCAGCGCCGGGCGAAAACGAAGGCTATGGTTACGGCCTAATCGTTTGGCGCTGTAAAGCGCCGACTCCAAACGCTGAAAAAGAATTCCCGAGTCACGCCCATCTTCTGGTGCGCGGCAGCTGCCAATGGTAACGCCCAAACGCAGCAGGTGATCACTCACTTCAAAAGGCCGACACATATGCTCACGCAGTGATACAATCCATGGGTCGTGATCATCAAACGTGGTAGTACGGATAACCATGAATTCATCACCACCCAAACGCCCGACCACGCTACCCGCGACATAGCCTGCAAGCCGCTGGGCAAAACGCGCCAGCAGACGGTCGCCTTGCTCGACGCCCAGGCTGTCGTTAACCGACTTCAAGCCGTCGATATCGATCAGGGCGATATCCAAACTCTCGCCTGCACGTAGATGGCGCAAACGAGATGTCATTAAGTCGTGCAGACGGCGACGGTTGGGCAAGCCGGTTAAGGGATCTTCATATCCGATACGCCGCAAATCATGCTCGCGGGCTTTTTGCGCTGAGATATCAGTGAACAGGCTAATAAAGTGGCTAATATTGCCCTGCTTATCGGTAACCGCGCGTACTTTTAACCATTCAGGATACTCATCGCCGTGCTTGCGATGATTCCACATTTCCCCTTCCCAACGCCCCGTCGCTTTTAGCGTGCTCCAAAAGTTTTGATAAAACGCTTTATCGTGACGAGGAGCGGCCAGTGTTTCCAGCTTGCGGCCCACTATTTCCTGGCTGTTATAGCCGGTAATTTCCGTAAAAGCTGGATTAACGGCCATGATCCGATTATCGGCATCACAGACCACTATCGCATCGCTTGCCAGGTTAATTGCGCTTTGGGACAGTTGATAACGCTGGCGCTGCTGACGCACTTGGCGCCACACATCCCACACCCCAAAAATAACCAGGCTCGCAGCTACCATGCGTAACATCGCATCGGTTAACCAGATACAAGCTGGCAGCGCCGCTAATGCTACCCAAACCAACGGTCGATTAAGAGAAATTGGTAGCCACATGGCGATTCGCTATATCCTGTCACTGGAAACTAACACTAATTAAATAAATATAATTTTCTAGCAGCATACCCATTATGCCCCTGGGCCAAATGCTTGAATAACGCATATAACGTTAATAAGCCGTTTATCCAAACCAACTCACTGATGCCGATGGGACGTAAAAGCTTACCTTAAAACCTCTATTACTTAATAAAAAAACGTTCGATGTACGTGATAAGTAGTGACTTACGTGCATTCGTCTGTTTCGGGAAGTAGACTAGCTAGGCCTTGCGGGCCGTGTCTCGACACTGCACTTCCGTGCTATGCTCCGGTGCTACGACTCGGCTATAGGTGCCGCACGCGGCCAACAATCATTTTGAAACTCGGAACGATTCAGTGACCAAGCAACATTCCTTTGATCGCGAAGAACTGCTGGCCTGCTCACGCGGCGAGCTATTTGGACCTGGTAATGCGCAGCTGCCAGCTCCCAACATGCTAATGCTCGACCGTATCGCACACATTCATGAAGAAGGCGGTGAGTACGGCAAAGGCGAGCTGATCGCCGAGCTGGATATCTCTCCTGACCTGTGGTTTTTTGACTGCCACTTTCCAGGTGATCCGGTGATGCCCGGCTGCCTGGGCCTGGATGCCATGTGGCAGTTAGTGGGTTTCTACCTGGGTTGGCTGGGTCACCCGGGGCGTGGGCGCGCGCTTGGCTGTGGCGAGGTAAAATTCAGTGGCCAGATCATGCCAAATGCGAAAAAAGTAACTTACCGTATTAATATAAAGCGTATTATTACCCGTCGACTTATTTTGGGCATTGCTGACGGCACCGTTTCCGTCGACGGACGCGATATATATCAGGCTAATGATTTACGCGTTGGCCTATTCACCTCTACTGCGAATTTCTAACAGGAGGCTCCCATGCGACGAGTGGTAGTCACCGGCCTTGGCATTGTGTCGTGCTTAGGCAACGACCAGCAACAGGTCCTGGACTCGCTCCAAAACGGGCGCAGCGGTATTCGTTTCAAGGATGAGTACGCTGAGCGTGGCTTTCGTAGCCATGTCGCGGGCAGTGTCGATATCGATCTTGACACCCTTATCGACCGTAAACTGCGCCGCTTTATGGGCGATGCTGCGGCGTATGCCTATGTGTCCATGGCCCAGGCCATTGAAGACTCAGGGCTTTCCGAAGAACAGGTCTCCAACGAGCGTACCGGCCTTATTGCGGGCTCCGGCGGCGCCTCTAGCGCTAATCAGGTCGAAGCTGCTGACGCCATGCGCGAGAAAGGCTTGCGCCGCGTTGGTCCTTATCGCGTTACCCGCACAATGGGCAGCACGGTCTCAGCCTGTTTAGCTACTCCGTTTAAAATAAAAGGCGTGAACTACTCAATCTCATCTGCCTGTGCCACCTCGGCACACTGTATCGGCAGCGCGATGGAGCAGATTCAGCTCGGTAAGCAAGACGTGGTTTTTGCCGGCGGCGGTGAAGAGGAGCACTGGACCCTCTCGTGCCTGTTTGATGCCATGGGAGCGCTCTCTACCCATTACAATGATACGCCTGAAAAAGCCTCACGCCCCTACGATCAAGCCCGCGACGGCTTTGTTATCGCGGGCGGCGGCGGCATGCTGGTATTAGAAGAGCTGGAGCATGCCAAGGCCCGCGGCGCTAAAATATATGGTGAGTTGGTAGGCTATGGCGCCACCTCTGACGGCCATGACATGGTCGCTCCTTCCGGCGAAGGCGCGGTACGCTGCATGCATCAGGCAATGGCCACGGTCAGTGGGGATATTGACTATATCAACACTCACGGCACCTCAACGCCTGTTGGCGATGTAGCTGAGCTAAAAGCGGTACGTACCGTGTTTGGTAACTCCACGCCTGCGATGAGCTCAACCAAGTCGCTTACGGGCCACTCACTGGGCGCTACCGGTGTTCAGGAAGCCATCTATTCACTGCTGATGATGCAACACAACTTTGTTGCCGCCTCTGCCAATGTTGAACACCTCGACGAGCAGGCAGACGGTTTTGACATTGTGACAACACGGCGTGACGATGTGACGCTTGAACGCATCCTGTCGAATAGCTTTGGTTTTGGCGGCACTAACGCCTGCCTGGTATTCCAGCGCTATAACGGCTGAGTCGTTGTAGTAGTAGTAATAAAAACGGCGCCTTATCAAGGCGCCGTTTTTGCTGTTAGCGTTTGCCGTTATTCATTGCGAGCTATCCGCCCTGTATCGGCTCAGGATCTTTGGCTAGTCGACGGGCGCGGCACCTCTGAAATCTCCTGCAACTGCGCCTCTATCCAGGCTTCAACGTCGGCCAGTACCTCATCAGGTGTGCGCCCTTCGGTCTCAATTGGCGGACCAATGCGTACCCGCAGCACCCCAGGCTGCTTCACCCAGTGGCGCCCAGGCCAGCGTTCGCCTGCGTTATGTGCGATTGGTAGCACCGGCACACCCGCGCGGCAAGCCACCACGCTGCCGCTCTTGTTATAGCGCTTACGCACACCGGGGTCGACTCGCGTTCCTTCCGGGAAAATCAGCACTGAAAGACCCGTTCCTAGCCGCTCCACACCTTGCGTCAGCACCTGTTTCAAGGCACGCGCGGGCTTGGAACGGTCCAGGCTAATCGGTTTTAGCAGGCGCAATCCCCAGCCAAAAATCGGGATATGCAGAAGCTCCTGCTTAAGCACCGTGCATACCGGCGGCTTCATGACTTGAAGAAAAACCGTTTCCCACTCGCACTGATGGTTCGCCTGAATCACACAAGGCCCATCCGGAATACGCTCGCGCCCCTGAATATCGTAGCGAACCCCACAGGCTAGTTGAAACCAGGCCACTAAAAAGTGGTTATACAGGTTCAACAGCCGGTAGCGGCCTGCCAACGGTAAAAAAGGGGCGATGGGTAGAAACAGCACGCCAATAATCAGCATGGCAAGAAAGTACCCGGCATAAAACACCAGGCTACGAACCACATTGGTCAAACGGACTCTCCTGTACTAGCGTCTTGCTGGCCATCACGCGTTAAACACCAGGCATCCAGCATACGCCCCACCTCTAGCCGCCACGGCTTTTGATGCACACCAAAGACATCCAGCACCCGGCGACAATTTAAAACACGCCGCAGTTTTGCATCGTGATGATGATTAAGGGCCGTGACTTCGCCAAGCTCAATTTGCTCACCACGGCCTTCCAGATGCGTTGCCAACTGAGTACGCACCATGGAGCTAAACGTAAACACACTGACAGGTTCAGTGCCTGCCAAATGGTAGGCCCCCCACGCGTTGGCGCCACACGCCTGCTGCTGAAGCATGCCTACCAGTGCCATAGCGACCGCATCGGCTGACGTTGGGCAACACACGACATCTTCTGCGGCCCGCACACTTTGCCCTGTCACCAGGCTATCCAGCATTTCATTCAACCAGGCGTGGCTACCTTCAAGCGCAAACAAGGGACCCAGACGAATGATCAGATGGTGATGGTGCTCGGCCCGAATACGGTCACCCGTGGCAACCAGACGCCGCAAACACTCATCACGCGGAGTAGGTACTACGTGCTCGTCGATAGGCTCATCAAAGCCATCCTCATAGAGCTGGTCTGAAACACACCACACCAGCGGCACCGACTGCGCAAGACATGCCTCCAGGCAGCTGTCAACCGCGTCGGCATGTGCGCCTACCTCGGCGGGTGTCATGTTCAGCGGCTGCGCCAGCGCTGGAATAACCACCGCATCCGGGGCAATCTCGTGTAACTGCGCCGCCGTTATGGTGGTGTCCTGCTCAATCACCAGCTCCATATCCGCACGACGGCTTACTTCCCGGGCCAGTGCCAAACTTAAGCAGTGCCCGGAATTCAGTATTAGCAGTTTCAAGACAGACCCCTTCTATCAACGAACATAGCGTAATGGGCTTGATCAGCCGCTTTAGAACGGGATTTCGTCGTCGAAATCGTCAAAGCTACCCGGATCAGGCGCGCCATAGTTGCTGTTCTGTTGGCCTTGCTGAGGGGCAGCATTTCCCTGGTGAGCGGGCTGGGCCTGCTGGGGCGCAGGTTGGGGGCGAGGAGCCTGCTGACCACCCTGCTGAGGATTGCCCTGGCCCTGGTTGCCCGGGTTGTTATTGCCATACCCTTGGCCGCCAAAGTTATTGCCCTGTGGAGCACCACCTTGCTGGGGATATCCCCCTTGAGGCGCCGCGCCTTGAGCCATGCCGCCCTGGTTACCAGGGTAATTATTCTGCGATGCACCGCCACCCTGGAAGTCGCCGGAACGGCCATCCAGCATCTGCATATCGTTGGCAACGATTTCAGTGCTGTAACGATCCTGGCCGTTTTGATCCTGCCATTTACGGGTTTGCAAGCGCCCTTCGATATAGACCTTGGAGCCTTTTTTCAAATACTGCTGGGCAATTTCAGCCGTCTTATTAAACAGCACGATCCGGTGCCACTCAGTACGCTCCTGGCGCTGGCCGCTTTGGCGGTCCATCCACGTATCAGAGGTGGCCAGATTCAAGTTGGCCACTGCCGTACCGCTGGGCGTAAAGCGCACCTCAGGATCTTGCCCGAGGTTACCGATCAGAATCACTTTGTTGATACCGCGAGCCATAAGGCGCTCCTTCCATTGTGTTACGTATAGATAAACATCGACACGATCATGCCTACACTGCCGATACCACTGATTATTGCCTGCGGCTGGCAGCCAGCCGCATTAGGATTTGGGGGGAATCAGCCTGGCCAGTGCCGCCCTATCAAGCTGCTGACGATTCACTTTTAAATAGACCAGATGTTCTTCGGGCACCAGCATGACATCTTCGACGCCCACAACCTCTGCCAGCCGCTCCATCAATACATCCAGCGTATCTGGCGGCGCGTCATTTAAGTCCACCACCTCGCTGGAGAGCGGCGGTGGTGAGGGCATTTTCCACATCGCAAGCCACCATAGCAGAGCCAGTGCTGCACAGCCGATAAAAACGGCATCAAGGCCCCACACATTCGCCAATAGTCCTCCCAGCGTACCGCCCAGAAAAGCCCCTAAAAACTGGCTTGTAGAGTACACGCCCATGGCGGTGCCTTTAGCGCCAGCGGGAGCAAGCTTACTGAGCATTGATGGCAGCGTCGCTTCCAGCAGATTAAAACCGGTAAAGAAAATAAACAGCCCAACAAACAGCCAGTGCCCATGAGAGAACGACGACCCAAGCCCGCCCAGGCTTACCGTAATGGCGCCAATAGCCAACAGGCATACGACTTTAATCTGCTGCTTTTTCTCGGCCACTATCATGAGCGGCACCATGGCAACAAATGAAAGCCCCATAATGCCCAGGTACGCCAAACCGTGATGCGCCAGCGGTATGCCGGCTTCCTGCAACCGAAAGGGCACCGCGACAAAAATAGCCATCAGCACCAGATGCAGTGTAAAAATCGACAGGTCCAGACGCCACAGATCAGGGCGCATAATCACACTTTTAACCTGCTGACGATCCATCCCCACATCACGGTGGCGCAGCCGCCGAGGAGCGGGCGGCACCCAGCGCCACAGAACGACTAGCCCTAAAAGGGTTAGCAGCGCGGTAAACCAGAACACGCCGGAAAGCCCCGCCCATGAGGCAAGCCAAGGGCCCACGACCATGGCAATACCAAACGAGATGCCAATCGACAGCCCGATGGTCGCCATTGCCGCCGTACGCACCTGTTCGCGCGTTTGGTCGGCAAGCAGTGCCATGATGGCCGCCGCCACCGCACCACCGCCCTGCAAGGCTCGCCCAATAATAACCCCTCCGATGGAGTCGGCCATCGCGGCCACCACACTGCCTATGGCGAAAACAAGCAGCCCAAAGGCGATAACCCGTTTACGCCCAATGCGGTCGGACAGCCAACCAAAGGGGATTTGCAGTATGGCCTGGGTAAGCCCATAAACACCTAATGCAAAGCCCACCAGCAAGGGTGTCGCCCCTTCAAGCGCGTCGGCATACAGCGCCAGCACCGGCAACACCATGAAAAGCCCCAACATACGAGACGCATAAAGCCCAGCCAAGCCGCTGATTGCACGACGCTCAGAGGCCATTAGCAGTGCGGAAACCTTGCGCATAATGCCCTTGTGTATGGTGGATAAGGTAATTTTCTCGGAGAACCCCCCATTCTAGCGGTTTGCAACCACGCTGGAAACGCCGTCCTGCGTTAACGGATAACAAAGCGTTTTTGCCGAGAGGGGGTGGCAAACGTATAATTACTTTTTTGCCGCGCGAGTCGAGGTGTTGATGGACAGCATTCTGGTCAGGGGTGCACGCACCCACAACCTCAAGCAGATCGATGTGGAACTGCCCCGCGACAAGCTGATTGTGATTACCGGCCTATCCGGTTCGGGAAAATCGTCGCTGGCGTTCGATACGCTGTATGCCGAAGGGCAGCGACGCTATGTAGAGTCGCTCTCTACCTATGCGCGCCAGTTCCTGTCGATGATGGAGAAACCCGATGTGGATCACATCGCGGGACTTTCGCCTGCAATCTCCATTGAGCAGAAATCCACCTCTCACAACCCGCGCTCAACCGTGGGTACCATCACCGAAATATACGACTATCTGCGCTTGCTGTTTGCCCGTGCGGGCACCCCGCGCTGCCCAGAACACGGCGAAGAGCTTGAAGCCCAAACCATTTCACAGATGGTCGACCAGGTAATGAATCTGGCCGAGGGCACCAAGCTGATGCTGTTGGCGCCTGTGGTTAAAGGCCGCAAGGGAGAACACTTGCAGCTGCTTGCCGAGCTTCGCGCTCAAGGGTTTGTGCGTGCGTTAATCGACGGTCAAGTGCTGGAGCTTGACGATATCGCACCGCTGGATAAACGTAAAAAGCACGATATCAGCGTTGTGGTTGATCGTTTCAAAGTGCGCGACGATATCGCCCAGCGCCTGGCAGAATCTTTTGAGACGGCCATCAATCTCGCCGATGGCACCGCCATGATTCATTTTATGGACGGTGAGCAGGAAGACATGGCGTTTTCATCACGCTTTGCCTGCCCGGTCTGCGGCTATTCGCTGTCAGAACTTGAACCTCGCATGTTCTCGTTCAACAACCCTGCGGGAGCCTGCCCGAGCTGTGATGGTTTGGGCATACAGCAGTATTTCGACCCTGAAAAGCTGATTAGCCATCCTGAGCTCTCGTTAGCAGAAGGCGTCATTAAAGGCTGGGATCGGCGCAATATTTATTATTTCACTCAGTTACAAGCGCTCGCCAAGCACTATCAGTTTGAGCTGGAAACGCCCTGGAAAGATTTGGCGCGTCACGAACGTGACATCATTCTTAGCGGCAGCGGTGATGAACAGATTCCCTTTGCCTATGTAGGCGACCGGGGGCGCAAGGTCACTCGCGAGCATGCCTTTGAGGGTGTGCTGCCCAATATGCAGCGCCGTTATCGGGAAACCGAGTCCAACATGGTGCGCGAAGACCTGGCCAAGTACATCGCCCTGCAGCCCTGCGCCACGTGTCACGGTACGCGATTGCGCAAAGAGTCGCGTCATGTGTTTGTGGATGACCGTAATATCGCCGACGTAGTGCGCACACCGATTGGCGAGGCGCAGCGTTACTTTGCAACGCTTAGCCTGCCTGGCCGCAAAGGTGAAATTGCCGACAAAATTGTTCACGAGATCCAGGCCCGCCTGGAGTTTCTGGTTAACGTGGGGCTTGATTACCTGAACCTTGAGCGTAGCGCCGACACCCTTTCCGGCGGCGAAGCCCAGCGGATTCGCCTGGCAAGCCAGATTGGCGCGGGGTTGGTGGGTGTCATGTACATTCTTGATGAACCCTCCATTGGCTTGCACCAGCGCGACAACGACCGGCTATTAAAGACCCTGGAGCGCCTGCGCGACTTGGGCAACACCGTGATTGTGGTAGAGCATGACGAAGATGCCATTCGCGCCGCTGACCACGTATTGGACATTGGCCCAGGCGCCGGTGTGCACGGTGGCGAGATTGTCGCCCAGGGCACGCCTCAGGACGTTATGGACAACCCCAACTCGCTGACCGGCCAGTACTTAACCGGCACCCGCGAGATCAGCGTGCCGCCCTACCGTATTCCCGGCAACCCCGAAAAACAGCTGGTGCTACGCGGTGCCACTGGCAATAACCTGCAGGATGTAACGCTCAGCCTGCCACTGGGGCTGTTCATTGCAATTACCGGCGTATCCGGGTCGGGTAAATCCACACTGATCAACGGCACGCTAATGCCGATTGCCGCGCGGGAGCTGAATCGCGCAACAACCTTGACGGCTGCGCCTTACGAGAAAATCGAAGGGCTCGATCAGCTTGATAAAGTGATCGATATTGATCAAAGCCCAATTGGCCGCACACCACGCTCCAACCCCGCCACCTATACCGGCATTTTCACACCTATCCGTGAGCTGTTTGCCGGTACCCAGGAAGCTCGCTCGCGTGGCTACAAGCCAGGCCGCTTTAGCTTCAACGTTAAGGGCGGGCGCTGCGAGGCGTGCCAGGGCGAAGGCATGATTAAGGTCGAGATGCACTTTTTGCCGGATATCTATGTGCCGTGTGACGTTTGTAAAGGCAAGCGCTATAACCGCGAGACGTTGGATATCCACTACAAGGGTAAAACGATCCACGAAGTGTTGGAGATGACGGTTGAGGATGCGCTTGAGTTCTTTAGCCCGGTACCGGCGATCGCGCGCCGCCTGCAAACGTTACTGGATGTAGGGCTTTCCTACATCCGCTTGGGCCAGAGCGCCACCACACTGTCAGGTGGCGAGGCGCAGCGGGTCAAACTTGCTCGTGAGCTTGCCAAACGTGACACCGGCAAGACGCTGTATATCCTGGATGAACCTACAACCGGGCTTCATTTTGAAGATATTCGTCAGCTACTGACCGTATTGCATCGTTTGCGCGACCACGGCAATACCATCGTGGTCATCGAGCACAACCTGGATGTGATCAAGACGGCTGACTGGATTGTCGACCTGGGCCCGGAAGGCGGTTCCGGCGGCGGGCAAATCATCGCCGAAGGCACGCCGGAACAGATCGTCAAGCAGCACGTTTCACATACCGGACGCTTTCTCTCTCCGCTACTTGAACGCGGCAACCGCGCCGCTTCGTAATCGGGCGTTTCAGGGTGGGCATGCGCCCACCCTGAACGTGATTTTATGCCATAATTTAGCCGATTCGCCCCTGTATCAAGGTCATCGGGCAGTGCAGTGCGCGATTAATTGCTTATCGTCATTCGCCAAATAACTTGATATTTGTTAGGCAACACTCATGGAGATCAAGCTGTGAGCGAAGATCAAAGCTGCATTCTTCACCACTTCAGCCACTACTGCTCATTAAGCACGGCAGATAAAGCCCTGTTAGCGTCCCTGGAAGAGAGCCCTACGGATATCACAGCGGGCTCACTGCTATGGGAACTCGGTGATCCGGCTGGCGAATTTTGCACCTTGAAAAGTGGTTGGGCCTACTCCTATCGCCACCTTGAAAACGGTGATCGACAGATTCTGGAAATTTATTTGCCTGGCGATATTATTGGCCTGCGTGAGTTCGCGTTTTCGCAACGTCTGGAAAGTGTTCGCATGATTACCGATGGCGTAATCTGTCATTTTCCGCACAAACGCCTGCTTGACGTATTTCGTCAGTCGGTGCCACTAACCTCGGTGGTATTTGCGATCACCAGCCGTCACCAGGCACTGCTCACCGAACGACTAGTAACGCTTGCCCGACGCAGTGCTCGGCAAAAAACAGCGCACTTCCTGTACGAAATGTATTTGAGACTGCGCCAGACCAATAGCCATACCGACGGGCAGCTTCGACTCCCGCTCTCTCAAGAGCAGCTAGCTGACATTCTGGGCTTAAGCCCTGTACATGTTAGCCGCACCTTTAGCTTGCTGAGCGAAGAAGGTCTGGTATTTCGTGATCGTCACAACGTTACGATTCCTGATCTTCAAGCACTGGCGGCAGTCGGCGAGTTTGATGACTGTTATCTTAATGACGACGTTAGGCCATTATTCGAACTTTCTGCCTAGTGGCCATTACCACTACCATTACCACGTGCTGCCACGGGCGGTAGTGGTTTATAGAAAGCACCCGGCGCCTTTGCTGCGGGCAAACCCGTCATAAACGCTGGGCTTTTCTTACCCAACCTTGATGTGCTGACATGACACCCTATTCAACAGCCTTGGCAAGCGCCACCCTTCTACTTATTGCACCGTTAACACAGGCGGCGAACTTTAATATGGAGGACATACAGTCGCATGGCCAGTGGCAATCAATGGCGTTAACGCTGGGTAATGAGCACCACTTTCGCGCCGTTGAAACCCATAGTTATTCCGACGCGACACTCAGCCTGAATGCCACCCAAAACGTGTGTGATTTACCGTGGCTTGAAGTGCGTGTCACGCTGGAGGAGCAGCAAGGCGAAAGTAAAACCGTCAACCTGGTGCCGACCCGGCTGCGTATCGATGAGCAGCCCGCGGTCGATACCATGGCAGAATTCATCACCGAGCGAGGCGATAACGGCTTTTACGTACACTTTTATCTTGCTGATATGCAGACGCTAATGCACCAGATGGAACAAGGCGAGCAACTTTTCCTGGGGTTTGATCGAGGCGAACAGCCCCCCTGGTACATGACGTTTCAGCTTGAAGGCGCCGATCAAGCGATTGAGCGCATGCAAACGCTATGTGAAACCGCGTCGCCCTGAAAGTCGCTGGATTAAACGCGTCCCCAGCAATTGGGTTAACGTTACCGATTGGCGTGAGAGTCCCATCAGCGCGGCCAGATTTGTACTGGTCGCCTGGATGCGCCGACGATCGACATCAAGCACCAACAGGGCAGCATACGACTGCAGCAGAAGGGGATGCTTAGGCACAACCCCAGCCTTGAGCAGTCCACTCACCCTTCTGGCTGTTGTCGTAACAACAGTTCAACGCGCCGGTTAGCAGCTCGCCCTTCAGGTGTTGCGTTGCTTTCCATAGGTTGAGTATCCGCATAACCAACGGCCCGCATGCGAGAAATAGCGATGCCCTGACCTTCCAGATGGCGCATAACGGCAATCGCACGTCCGGCGGAAAGCTCCCAGTTGGAAGGGAACCGAGTGGTAGCAATAGGAAGATTGTCAGTGTGTCCTTCAACGGAAACCTGACCATCAAAGGCCGCTAACACATCAATAAGGCTTTCTATCACATCCTGGCCTAGAGAGGTTAGCACTGCCTCGCCACTGGGAAATAAAAGGCTATCATCAATGCGTAGCGTTACGCCCTCCTGGCCCTGCGATACGCTGACGCCGGGAATATCCAATGCCGCCATCTGGGGCTGCAACCCGCTATGGCGCGGGTGAATACCGGTGGCAAGCGTTGCCAAGGGCAGTGAGCTAATCACGCTGGCCATGGACGCTTCCTCACCCTCAAGTGCTTCATTACCACCGGGGGGAGCCAAAGCCAGCAACAAAACAAACAGCGTAATCAGCAGGGTGAGCACGTCCAGATAACTGGTCAGCCAGCTCTCATCGCTTTCACCCTGCCCGGCGGGAAGCTCCAGCGCATGGCGCGTATTGTTATCCAGCATCGCCTTAGCCCTTTGCCGTCGCGCTTGGTGTATCAGGCCGGGGCTTTATAGTGGCATCGCGAATCTCATCGTTATAGTTGGCGATAAATGAATTGAGCGTTTCCTCAATAAAAGAGGGCAGGCGGCGCTTGGTGATCAGTGAAATACCTTCCAGCACCATGTTCATGGTAATCAGGCGCTCTTCTGTACGTCGTTCTAGCTTCACCGCGATGGGTTTAAACACCAGATTCGCCAGCAAAATACCGTAGAAGGTGGTGAGCAGCGCCACCGCCATACGGGGGCCAATGACATCCAGGTCACCGGCATCCATGACTTCCAGCATATTAACCAATCCCACCAGCGTGCCAATCATGCCAAACGCTGGCGCATAGGTCGCCATGGTGCGAAAAATCTGGGCTTCTGCGTGCTCGCGAGCCTTGAGCCGGGCAATCCGCCAACGCAGCATGTCGAAGATCTCATCTTCTTTGGTATTGGCAATGACTAACTGAATACCGGTACGTAAAAACGGATTGCGCGTATGCTCCAACTCTTGTTCGACTGCACGCACATCGCCTTTAAACCATAGCCGGGACATGGCGACCAGCTCGTTGATATCGTCGCGTATATAGGTATTTTCACGCCGAAAGACAAGCCCTACCAAGCGTACAACGCGTAACACCTCTTTTAGCGGATAGCTTATAAAAGTAGCGGCCAGAGTACCGGTTATAACAATCGCCAGGCCCGGCAGATTGATAAAACTTTCAGGGGACTCCGCAGTAAAGAACAGCACGCTTACTAGCAGCAGCATACTGGCGAATATACCTATCAACGTGGACGGGTTCATCAACGGCTCCTCGCCGGTTATTGTGAGTTAACGTATCGGTTGTTTAGGCTGAATCATGCAACCGGGCACGCAGACGGCTAATGGCTTGGCTATGCAACTGAGACACACGCGACTCGGTCACGCCCAGCACGGCGCCCACTTCTTTTAAATTCAGCTCTTCCTGGTAATAAAGTGCCATGAGCAGTTTCTCGCGCTCTGGCAACGCCTCAATGGCAGCAACCAATGTTTGGCGCTGCTGCTCATCCAGCAGCTTTTCAAACGGCAAGTTGCTCACATCAAAACTTACCGGCTCACCACCATCGGCAACCAACTCTTCAAACGGCAATAGCTGACCGCTATTGGTGTCGTTGAGCAGCTGTTGGTAATCACCCAGCGGCATCTCAAGCGCCAAGGCAATTTCACTCTCTTCCGGCGAGCGCCCGAGCTGCTGCTCTAGCCGCCGGATCGCGTCGTCCACAGCGCGCGCAGCGCGGCGCACGCTGCGTGGCAACCAATCCCGCGTACGCAGTTCATCGACCATCGCCCCACGGATACGCTGGCTGGCAAACGTCGCAAAGCTGGCACCATGAGCGGCATCAAAACGGCCCAGTGCTTCTAAAAGCCCTACCGTGCCCGCCTGAATAAGATCATCAAGTTCAATACTGGCTGGCAACCTGACCTGCAGTGTTAAGGCATGACGTCTTACCAGTGGCATGTATTGTGTGAATAGCTCGCCTTGCTTGATTCTGCCTTGTGCTGTGTACATCTTTTTGCCTCGCGGCTATACAACTTTTACTGATAGTTCACAATGACTTGCAGACCCTGAACACGAACAGGCCGCTGTCCAGGCAGTAACTTAAAACGAAACTGCAAAGGAGCACTTACCTGCCTTCCCGCCAGCTCGGTGACCGTTCCGCGCCCTCCCGAGAGAGCCACACACTGCTCCGGATGGCATAGCCATGCGTTGATAGCGCTGCCCGGCGGCGCCTCAAGCTGCCAGTGTATCCGATCAATCACACGATTGTGCACCTGTACAGAATCGGGTGGCGTCATTGACTGGCTACGGGTTTCCCGGTCACTCATGGCCACCATCACGCCCGGCACCGAGGTGCTCCAGCTGCCCGCCGCCTGAGCGCTACCGATGAGACCTATCAACCCGCAAACACCCATCATCTTGAATAGCTTGCTTAACATGTCGAATATTTCCTTATCAGCGCGCCAGCACCAGAAGATCGATGGCCAAATAGTGGCTAGCGGCTTCACGCAAGTTTTCCAACAAGCCTTGGCGCGACAAAGAGGGCTCGTGCAGTGCCAATAATCGGCGCGGCCCGCCATTGTCACGCGCCTGGCGAAGTAGCCGGTACATCTCGGCAAATGCGTCCGCATCGCTGTTAACCCAGAGCGCCCAACGCGCATGCCGAGCACTTAGCTGAGCCAGATCAGGCGCATTAACGCTAACCGCCTGTATATCCCAATCGTCAGGTGATCCTGCCCAGTGACGGCCCAGCGCAGACCATTGAGCCAGGCGATGTTGAGCCTGTTTGACAGCCTGCGCGCCCTGCCCTGGCAAACCAATAATATACAAGGGCTTTTTAGGTCGCGAAGGGGCTTTCGCAACCGGCTGCTCGTCAATCGTGGGGGTGGGCGAAACAGCACCTGGCGCGGGCGCAGGCGCTTCGCTCATCACCTCCATATCACTTGCCAACGGCGCATCAGGCTGGCTGGGTGCCTGCTTCTGACGCTGGCTGTCGGCCCATTGGCGCAAGCCCGCCGCCTGATCCTGACTCATACATTCACCTCTCGGCTAACGCTGCCCAATTGGCGAATGGCGTCGCGCGCCATAAAGGCGTACATCAACGCATCCAGCATGGCCGTATCGCGGCGTTTTCGGCGCGTGCCCAACAGGCTGAGTAGATCGCTACGCAGACTGGACGCCTCATCATCATCCGCGTTATCCAAATGCCCGACCACTGACGCGACGCCGCTGGCTAACAGTAGACGTACTTCTGGATCCACGTCCCCGCTATCGGCCTCTTTAAACTGCTGCAACGCGCGTTTGGTGAGCGCTGCCAGGCCCTCACTTTGCAGCTGAATGACCAGTTGGAAAAGTACATCGGCGCCTAAACGAGCCGGCGTCAACCAGTAGCGCCGGGCAACGACCTTGGCACTTTCGGGGTCACGAACCTCCCCATACCACGCAAGCAGTACACTGCCCGCCTCATTTTGCACTTCGGCATAGGCGGTCCATAACTGCATGGATTGGCCACGAAACCGCACGCTGACATGATGGCTGAGCGTGCTTTGTTCAAATAGTCCACGTAGCGCAGAACGCTCGCCATGAAAGTATACACGCTGTGCGGATGTCACAAGGCTGACCCAAGTCAGCTGTTGCTCATTCAGCCACTGCACGGTTTCTGCCGGAGGCAGCACGGGCAATAGATGCACCGTGGCGCCCGCCTCCATTCGTGTCTCAAGCCTGGCCTGCCAACCCGCAGGTTGGCGATGTTGAAGCATGGGGACGGCATGCCAAGCGCCCCGTTCGTCCATGCTGATATCCGGCATCGACCAATCACAGCCACGCTCGTTACGGCGTGCCGCCCACACCACACCAGGGGCGGGTAACGCGTGCGGCAACAGACGAGTAAGCTGCGCGCTCTGTAGCTCGCTCGGCAAAGCGCTAACATCCCACATGGCTTCCAGCGTGGCGAAGCCTGCCAAACGCTGGCGCAGCCGCGTCAGTAGTAGCGACAGCCTCCGCCCTTGGCCAAGCACATCTCGCGACCAGCGAGGCATGCTAGCCGGTGCCGTGAAGCCAGGCTGCGGCGCTGCTTTCGCCTGGCTTTCCAACGCCTGGTTGATCAGCGCATCCGGCAGCGCCACGCTCATATCTTCGGGCACTTGCTGCCCATGAGAGCTAAACAGCACGCGCATACCATGACGGATAACAATATCCAGCACGGGGGCTAGTCGGCCGGCTTCATCCTGCTTGGTAATAATACAGTCATCAAGCTCAGCGCCTGCCGCCCGCGCGGCCTGACGATAACGCAGCACGACTTCTTCCAGGGTTTCTGGCTGGCTAGCCGCGTTCAACAGCAGTACCAGCCTTACCGTGGAACTTCCGCCCTGCAAATGAGCAATTTGATCAATAACACGCTGGTCACGCTGGCTCATCCCAACCGTATCAATCATGACCCACTGCTTGCCGTGAAGGCGGCCCAGCAGATCATCGACCGGCTGCTCAGCATCAAGGGCGTACATGGGGGTATCCAACAGGCGTGCGTAAATCCTGAGCTGCTCATGGGCGCCGATACGAAAGCTATCCGTGGTGACCAGCGCGACAGGGCGTGTGCCATGTCGCATCACAAAGCGCGCCGCAAGCTTTGCGGTGGTCGTGGTTTTGCCTATTCCGGTAGGACCGACCAAGGCGACGATGCCCGTTTGGTCAAAAAAACTGGCCTCGTCATTTAACACATGAAGCCTGCTTGTCAGCTGCTGGCGCAGCCAATCAAGCGGTTGCTCACTTTCAGGGCCAAGCGCTTTCAATGATGCTGGCAGACCCGCGAGTACTTCATCGCCAAGCTCGGCGCTAAAGCCAACTCGCGTCAACAACTGAGAAAGCCGCGCGCGCGTATCGGAGGCTTGTTGCACCGACTCGGCGGGCCGAGGCGCCTGCTGGCTCGTTACCTGTTGGTTAGTTAAAAGCGCGCGCATATCTTGCATTTCACGCAGTAGGCGCTCACTCATGGCCTGAAGAGGGTCCGTCGCTGTAGCGGGTTCTACCGTACTTGCGGTTACCTCTAACGCGGCGTCGACAGGCTCGACAGCCTCATCGGCCATCGCCATGATTTCAACGCCGTCATCAGTACGGCGGTTCGCCAAAATTAGCGCATCATCTCCCAGCGTTTCACGCACCTGGCGCATGACATCACGACTGTTTGCTCCCGTAAAACGCCTAACGCTCATGTCTTACCTTTTGTTTGTACACATAGCTGACACGTTCGCTGCTTGCGGTCATGGTTAGCGGCCACCCACTGTGGTGGTCACACGCAGCGTGCGGTCATCCGGAATTTCTGCTTGTGACATGACCACAAGATGCCGCAAACGACGGCGCAAAAAGCGTGATAGCACGCCACGCAGCGAGTGCTGAACCACCAATACCGGTGCCTCCCCGCTACTTTCATGCTGCTCCAGAGCCTGCTGCGCCTGATCCATCAAGGTTTCAGCCAAGCCTGGCTCCATCGCGCCATTCCCGTTCATCGCCTGTATCAGTACCTGCTCCAGTTGGGCATCCAGCCCCATCACATTGAGGGTTTCCTGTCCGGCAAACCACTGCTGCGTAATGGCCCGGCCTAATGCAATACGCACCAGCGCGGTAAGCTCATTAGGATCTTTTTGCTGACCGGCATGCTCTGCCAGGGTGTCCAGAATCGTGCGCATGTCACGAATAGACACATCCTCTTCCAGCAGATTCTGCAAAATACGTTGCAGAATGGTCAGAGAAATTGCCTTGGGCACTACTTCTTCTACCAGTGATTTCTGCTCTTCGCCCAGCTTGTCGAGCAGCTTCTGGACCTCCTGGCGGCCCAGCATTTCGGGTGAATGTCGATGTAGCAAATGATTAAGGTGAGTCGCAATAACGGTACTGGCATCGACCACAGTATAGCCATACACCTGGGCGTGCTCACGCTGATTGGTGTCGATCCAAACCGCGGGTAAACCAAAGGCAGGGTCGTGAGTGGCAGTCCCTTGCAGTTCCCCAGAGACCTGCCCCGGGTCAATGGCGAGCCACTTGCCTGTCTGCGCTTCGGCGCGACCTATTTCAGCGCCTTTCATGGAGAGCACGTAGGTATTAGGCGGCAGTTCCAGGTTGTCGCGGATATGCACCACCGGTGGCAGGAAACCGACCTCCTGAGCAAACTTTTTACGCACGCTTTTAATACGCCCCAGAAGCTCGCCTTTTTGGCGGGCATCGACCAGTGGGATTAAACGATGGCCCACTTCAAGTCCAAGGGTATCGACCAGATGGACATCTTCCCAGCTGGCCTCAGGGGTTTCCTGGGTAATGGGTGCTTCTGTAGCGATTTCCTCTTTCACTTGGACTTTCTGATTGTGACGCATCAAGAGCCAAGCCAAACCACCCAGCAGTGCGGTAAAAAACAGAAAGACAAAGTTCGGCATGCCCGGCACCAGACCCAGCAGGCCCATAACCGCAGCTGCCAGAACCATCACCTGAGGGTTCACGAACAGCTGGCTGATCATTTGCTGACCAACATCCTGCTCGGTATTAACGCGCGATACCGTTACACCAGCCGCGGTGGAAATGACCAGCGCCGGAATCTGGGCAACCAGGCCGTCGCCAATCGTTAGCAGCGTATACGTACGGCCCGCATCGGCGAAGCTCATATCGTGCTGCATCATACCAATCAACAGGCCACCAATAATATTAACCACCATGATGACCAGGCCCGCCATGGCATCACCGCGTACAAATTTACTGGCACCGTCCATCGAGCCATAAAAGTCGGCTTCCTGGGCGACTTCTGAACGACGCTTTTTGGCTTCTTCTTCACCAATCAAGCCAGCATTTAAATCGGCATCAATGGCCATCTGCTTGCCAGGCATTGCATCCAGCGTAAAACGTGCGCCGACCTCAGCAATTCGCCCAGCGCCCTTGGTGATCACCATGAAATTGATAATGACCAGTATCAAGAAGACCACTAGGCCAACGGCAAAATTACCCCCTACCAGAAAGGTACCAAACGCTTCGATGACCTTACCGGCCGATGCGCCGCCCGCGTAGCCATCCATCAATACTACCCGCGTTGAGGCGACGTTAAGCGAAAGACGCAGTAGCGTGGTAAATAGCAAAACAGCAGGAAACGCAGCAAAATCCAAAGGCTTTTCGGCAAACATGCTGACCAACAACACCATGATGGCCAAGGCGATGTTAAAGGTGAACAGCATATCCAGCGCAAAGGGCGGCAAGGGCAGGATCATCATGCCCAAAATCATTAAAATCAGCACCGGCCCGGCAAGCAGCTTCATGCGTACCTCGCCCATCCAGCCACGCTGAGAGACCAGTTGGTTTAAACCTTTCATGGCGGTGCCTCATTGCCACTGGCCTGACGGCCAGGGGTTTGCATTTCCGGGGGTACCGGCAGATTATCGGGAGTTGGGGGCACCTCGCCTCCTTGTTGTCCAACATGCTTTAAGCGGTAAGCCCACGCCATCACTTCTGCCACCGCTGTATAAAGCTCGGCAGGCACTTCGGCCTCTAGATCCACATGATGATAAAGGGCGCGCGCCAGCGGTGCAGCCTCCAAGCGAGGAACGCCTGCCTCTATGCCCAGCTCGCGTATTTTTGCCGCAACGGCATCCGCCCCTTTGGCCACCAGTCGCGGTGCTCCCATGCTGCCCTCTTGATACATCAAGGCCACGGCATAATGCGTTGGGTTGGTAATAATAACGTCGGCCTCTGGCACCTTGCTCATCATTCTACCCCGAGCCATCGTCTGCTGCTGTTGACGAATGCGTCCTTTAACATGGGGGTCACCTTCTGACTCTTTATGCTCGCGCTTCACCTCTTCTTTACTCATGCGCAGCTTCTTGGCGTTACTCCACAGCTGAAAAGGTACATCGATAAGAATGACGATCATTAGCGACAGTACGACCAAACCAGCCGCCTGGGCCGCCATATTAAGCGCACTGACCAGTGCTTGATGCACGGGCTGATCCATTAGCGCTAAAAACTTACCCAGGTTGAGATACAAAAACGTCCCGGCCACGCTACCCACCAGCACCGACTTGGCAATCGCTTTCGCCAGCTCAATCAACGCTTGGGTCGAAAATATCCGCTTAACCCCTGCGATAGGGTTTAGCTTGGAGAGCTTGGGCTGCATGGACTTTGCGGATATCAGCCACCCCCCCAGTAAGGCAGGAGCCGTTAACGCAATGACCGCCAGCAGTAGAAATAGCGGCATCATGGTAAACAGCGTCCGCTGCCCCAGGTTTAGCGCATTGACCAGCATGGGCATCTCTTCCATGGCTTGGCGCCGGTCAAACATGAAAGCCTGCTCCATGACCATTCCCAACTGGTCATAAAAAATCTGCCCCATGCCCCATAACCCACCGACACCGCCCAGCAGCAGCAAAAACGTGGTTAGCTCACGCGACCGAGGTACCTGCCCCTCTTCACGCGCTTTGCTTTTGCGCCTGGGCGTGGCCTCTTCGGTCTTTTCCTGATCGCTATCGTTATCTGCCATGCTACATCCGGCTTAGCGTGCGTGGCGCACCATAAAGTCAGCCGCCCCAAGGGACGGCTGAACAAAACGCTTATATTGCCAGATACGGCTTTTTACAATGCTCTAATAACGCCGCATTAAAAGCCCAATTCGTCCAATAAGTCGTCCACCTGATCCTGACCAGTGACGATATCGGGCGCACTCTCCTTGATTTGCGGGCCGTTCAACAAATCCTCTTTACGTCGTGCACTGTCGTTTTTCCACTGATCTTCGGCCTTGCGCTGCATCGATTCGCGTACCTGAGCACCCGGTACGTTGTCGATCAGCACCTGAACAAGCTGATATTCGATCTCGCGGATCACGTCCATCATTTTCTTGATCACCTGACCGGTCAGATCCTGGAAGTCCTGAGCCATCATGATTTCAAGAAGCTCTTTACTCGTCGCCGCCGTCATCGTAGGTACATCGCTTAAGTAGCTGCGCGTATCCTTAACGAGCGCCTTGGCATCTTCCAGATCCTTGGGCGCTTCAAACCACTCAGCCCACTGCTTATCAAGCCCTTCGGCACGCTCAGAGAGTTCATCCTGAAGTGGCTGAGCACGATCAATCGCATTCAATGCGCGGTCGGCTGCCTGCTCGGTCATCGTGGCAACATAGTGCAGCCGATCTCGCGCATCAGGAATGGCTTCAGCCGCTTTTTCGATCTCTTTATCCAATCCCAGCTCGCGCATATTATCGCGTAGCATGCGAGTAAGCTTGCCGATGCGATGAATTAGCTCTTCAGCGCCTTCCTCGGATAGCGGGCTAGAGTCGATCTGCTCATTCTGACTCATGGTATTATCTCCTCGCTCACCAGGCCCTTCGGCCCAGCCGCTTTATTTACCCATTTTTTCGAAGATTTTATTAAGCTTCTCTTCAAGGGTAGCCGCGGTAAATGGCTTAACGACGTAGCCGTTAGCACCCGCTTGAGCGGCCGCGATAATATTTTCTTTCTTGGCTTCTGCCGTTACCATCAATACCGGCAAATGCTTCAAGCCGTCATCCTGACGAATTTCCTTGAGCATTTCCAAACCGTCCAGGTTAGGCATATTCCAGTCAGAGACAACAAATTCAAAATTACCTGCACGCAGCTTATTAAGCGCGTCCTGGCCATCTTCTGCTTCATCGACATTGGTAAAACCCAGCTCTTTAAGCAGGCTACGTACAATCCGGCGCATGGTAGGAAAGTCGTCGACTACCAAAAAGCTCATGTTCTTGTCGGCCATTGTTCATCCTCTTATCAATTCACGTCTTATGACGCGTTATATAGTCAGGGTTAAAAAGCTTCCCACTCTGCGTGGTCGCTGTGGTTTGGCGTTGATCGTGGCGCGGCGGCCGCCGGTAAACTTTTTTCCGCAGCGCGAGGCGGCGTAGAATTCGTTTGCTTAGGCAATGAAGTGCGCTGAGGCGTCTGAGATCCTAGCAACTTAAAGACGGCAACCGCCTGCTCTAACTGATTGGCCTGCTCTTCCAATGAGGCAGCAGCCGAGGAAGCTTCCTGGACAAGGGCAGCGTTTTGCTGGGTGACCTGATCCATCTGCCCAACCGCATGGCTCACCTGCTCAATGCCATCGCTTTGCTCCTGTGAAGCGGCCGATATCTCATCCATGATGTCAGTCACACGGCGCACGGCAGTGACAACGTCTGACATGGTAGAACCTGCTTGCTCCACGAGCGTTGAGCCTTGCTTAATCTGGCTCACCGAGGCATCAATTAGCGTTCTGATTTCCTTGGCAGCATCGGCACTACGACTAGCAAGGTTGCGCACTTCACCCGCCACCACCGCAAAGCCACGACCCTGTTCACCGGCACGTGCAGCCTCCACTGAGGCATTCAGTGCGAGGATATTGGTTTGAAACGCAATGGAGTCAATAACACTGGTGATATCGGCCACTTTTTGCGAACTTGTCGATATACCATGCATCGTTTGAACCACTTGGCTGACCACTTGGCCACCGTGCTCAGCGGTTGTCGAGGCATCTGCCGCCAGCGTGCTGGCTTGACGAGAGTTATCTGCGTTCTGCTTCACGGTGGCCGTCATCTCTTCCATGCTGGCTGCGGTTTCCTCAATGGCCGCCGCTTGCTGCTCAGTACGTGAGGAAAGGTCGGCATTGCCGCTAGCGATTTCCCGCGTACCATAGTGGATTTCAGAACTGCCCTCTCGGACCCGAGCAACAATCCCCGTCAGGTTTTGCTGCATGGTGGCCATCGCCGAAAACAGGCGACCAATCTCGTTATTGCCCGCCTCAGGTAGTGGTTGGGTAAGATCCGCTTCGGCAATTTTATTTAACCGTTTAACCGCATCGTTTAAGGGCGTCGTCACGGTGCGGCGTAAGCCAATATAAATGGCAAGCGTAACCAGCAACGCTATACCCAATGCAATGGTGCTAACCAGTTTAAAAAAGTTGCCTTGGGCGTGCGCCTCTTGGCCAATACCATCAACCCGCTGGAAGCCATACTCAACGAACGCCGTCGTGCTGGCTGCAAGGCTCATCAGCGGTTCACTTAACGCATCGCGCAGGTCGTTATAGGTATTCATATCCATCTGCTCAAAGCTTTCGTGCTGCTGCTTTACCAATGTCATAACGGCGCGAAAACTTTCGATTAACTCACTTCCTAACACTTCACCCTGCGGCGTACGAGGAGTCGCCACAAAGATCTCAAAACGCATCTCGGCACGCTCAATACGCTCGGCGGCAATCGCCAACTGCTCGTTGGTTTGGCTCATCTGGCCAACCATTAAGTAGTTTGAAGCCACCTCCATAGCCAGCATGGCCTGGTTGAGTAGCGAGTCGGCCCGATTAATCTCATTCAACTGATCGCTACTAATAAGGCCGTAAGTCGCCAGGTTTTCCTGTGATCGTTCCTCTGATAGAAAACTGATGCTCGCCAGCATGATAATCAGCATGGCAAAACACATTAATGCCGCCACAACGGCCGCATGGATACTCAGGTTGCGCAGTAAACGTGTCATTGGATCATCCCCTTCGCCAAGCATTTTTATAGTAAAAAGGTTTATACCCGCTGGGAGCGACCGGAGGCAGCTACCATTGCCATCAACCGGGCGGGAATATCATCGAGTGCCGCAACTTCCACGGCGCCCCCCACGGCTATCGCTTCACGCGGCATACCAAAGACCACACACGTCGCCTCGTTTTGGGCAACAGTAGGCGCGCCTGCCTGACGCATTTCCAAAAGCCCCGCAGCCCCATCTTTGCCCATGCCGGTTAGAATCACCCCGATGGCGTTACGCCCAGCCTGTTCAGCGGCGGAGTGAAACAGCACATCGACGGATGGCCGATGCCGGTTGACCGGCGGCCCGCTGTCCAGACGTGCCACATAGTTTGCTCCGCTGCGTACGAGCTTTAAGTGTTGGTCGCCTGGGGCAATGTAGGCGTGGCCCGGCAGCACACGTTCACCATCAGTCGCCTCTTTGACGGTTATTCGACACAACCGATCCAGGCGCTCGGCAAACGAGCGCGTAAACCCCCCCGGCATATGCTGGGTGATCAAAATGGCAGGGGAGTTGGCAGGCAACGGCTCTAATACCGCACGGATGGCTTCCGTGCCGCCCGTGGATGCGCCGATGATAATCAGTTTTTCGCTTGAGACTAACGGCGCTTTTAACTGTGCAGGCGGTGGAGCATTTTTATGGCGCGCCTGACGCGGCCGTGAACGTGCGGCCGCACGCAGCTTTTCGGCGATTTCATTGGCGTACTCCATCATGCCATGCCGAATACCCAGGCTTGGTTTGGCCACAAAGTCCAGCGCGCCAAGCTCAAGTGCACGCAGCGTAATTTCCGAACCGCTTTGCGTGAGCGATGACACCATCAAGACCGGCATGGGCCGCAGGCGCATCAGGCGTTCCAGAAAGTCGAGCCCATCCATGCGCGGCATTTCAACGTCAAGTGTGAGCACATCAGGGTTGTGTTGCTTAATTAAATCCCTGGCAACCAGTGGATCAGGCGCTACGGCAACCACTTCCATGTCCGGCTGCGAGTTGATAATTTCAGTTAACAAATCACGAATCAGCGCCGAGTCATCGACACACAATACTTTGATCTTGGCAGCGCTCAATGCACGCCTCCTTTGCAGTTAATGTCGGGTATACTGCCTTGTTTGCACGGATAACCACGCATTAGGCGTATAAAAACACGAAAATGGTTCCATTAAGCCCGCGTGTATACCGTCTGGCCCCGCAGCTTGAACGCATCACTAATATACGAAAAGTTTTCAGAGTGGCCGGCAAACAGCAGGCCATCCGGCTTCATAAGGGGCGCAAACCGCTTAAGAATCTTTGCCTGCGTCTCTTTATCGAAATAGATCATGATATTTCGACAAAAAATGGCATCAAACGGGCCTTTAATCGGCCACTGTGTCGACAGCAGATTAAGTGGCATAAACTCAACCAGCTCGGAAACTTCCGGGCGCACACGAGCGAGACCCTGTTGCTGCCCGGTGCCCTTCTGAAAAAAGCGCTTTACACGGGCTTCGTCTAATTTGCGCACCTGCTCTTGCGGATAAATACCGAGGCGCGCACGGCTTAGGGCATCGGTATCTATATCGGTGGCAATAACTTTCGCCTGCGCGGCTTTCGGCCCTAACGTTTCTAACAGCGTCATGGCCAATGAATAAGGCTCTTCCCCTGTTGAGGCAGCCGAGCACCAAATAGTGAACGGACCTTGCTTATGGCGAAGATGCTCTGCCAATAGGGGAAAATGGTGCGCCTCGCGAAAAAACGCGGTCAGATTAGTGGTCAGCGCATTGGTAAACGCCTCCCACTCTTTTGCATCAGGCTGACGCTCCAGGCGCAATAAGTAATCGCTAAAACGTGTCAAACCATGGTGTCGTAGACGCTTGGCCAACCGACTATAAACCATCTCACGTTTATGCTCGGCCAACACAATGCCCGCACGCTGGTAAATAAGTTCTCGTATTCGTGAGAAATCCGCATCCGTGAGCACCAGATCTCGCTCAATCTGATGACTAGACGCCCACTGATTGGCGTCGACACCTGGTTCGCGTTGTTCGCTCAAAATTCTTCCCATTCCTCTACAGGTGTCGCTTGTCGCTGCACAGCAGGCGCGGCTACTTTGTTGCGCGCTGCGGGGCTGGCAAGCGTTGTTGCTTGTTTAGCAGGTAACGTGTTCGCCAAGGCAACAGGGCGTTCTGGGCTCTTCTGGTTAAGCCGAACGGCTTCAACCGATAACGCCAGCAGGCTTGCCTGTTGCTCTAACGCGGCAGCCGCGCGGGCGGTTTCCTGGACTCGAACAGCATTTTGCTGCGTTGCTTGATCCATTTCGGCGACTGCCTGGTTTACCTCCGCAATACCACTGCTTTGCTCTTCAGACGCTGCCGAAATTTCGTGCATGATATTGGTAATACTGCGTGCCGCCTCAGCGACCTCACTGATCGCGGTTTCTGCTTTTTCAACCAGCCCAGCGCCTGCATTGACTTCCTTGTTAGAACCGTCAATCAACCCTCGAATTTCCTGGGCAGCGCCGGCGCTTCGTCCGGCTAAATTACGCACTTCTTCGGCGACCACGGCAAAGCCACGCCCATGTTCGCCGGCGCGCGCCGCCTCCACCGAGGCATTCAGCGCCAGGATGTTGGTTTGGAAAGCTATCGAGTCGATGGTATTGATGATATCGGCCATCTTTTGAGAGCTTTGGGTAATGCGTTGCATATTGTCTACCAACTGCGTCATTAGCTCGCCCGTTTGAGAAACCCGAGTAGAGTTATTATCGGCGAGTCGGCGGGCTTCTTGAGCGTTGTCGCTATTCTGGCGTACGGTAGCCGTCATCTCCTCCATGCTGGAGGCCGTTTGCTGTAACGAAGCAGCCTGTTGCTCGGTACGTGAAGAGAGCGCTTCATTACCTGTTGCAATATCTTGTGCGGCAGGCGTTACGATATCTATCCCGCCTTTTACGTCGCCAATAATGCTGCTTAAGCTTTTACGCATGGCATTAAGCCCATCAAGTAGCTGGCCCACTTCATCGTGCTGACGCTTGGGCGCGGAAGCCGCCAGGTTACCGCCCGCGATTTGCAGCGTAAAACGTGAAGCGCCCTTTAGGGGACGTATAATTGCGCGGAAGACTAACCAACCAATCACTATCAGCAGCGCCAACCCACCCCCCAGCACCACCGCTTGCGTTGCAATAATGGTGTTCTGCGCTTGCTGGGCATCAGCCGCCATTTGTTCAGCCGCTTGCTGTTTTTGCTCAATGAGCTGATTCACACTTTCAGAAAGCGCCCGCCCGTCATCAGACATGACGCTGATGACGGCATCCAGCCCGGTAAACGCCTGGTAGGTCTCTTCGGCTTGCAGCACGCGAGCCGCCTGGCCCATTCCTTCCTCTAGAAAGGCCTGAAGCTGATCGTTAAACGCACTGGCGAGCGGCGTGTTATTGACCGCACGGGTGTAATAGCCCTGCCATACGGTGGCTACTTCTTCAGCACGCTGCTCAATGGTTTCACCTATTTCAAAACGCTGATTGATCAACTCCATACGCTCTGGTTCAATCATTCCCTGGCGCGTATTGGCGATCATTTGGTCGATTTGTTGCAGCCTGACGACGTCGCGCAAGCCATCGCTATTAAGCCTCTCAAGCCGCTCACTTGACGCGTTAAGACCGTAAAGACCCAAGCCCCCGCTAATCAACAGCAACGCCGCAGCGACCACAATCATGCCAACCAGTTTGGCGCGGATGGTATTCAACTGAACCCTTTTCAGCCACGGGCCGACACCACGCTGTCGCAGACGCCCTTTGTCCAGGTAGAAATGCTTGTTACGTCCTTCCCGTATCTCAGCATAAGCCTGTTCAGCATGCTTTATGGCCTCACGTGAGGCTTGAACACGCACCGAGGCGTAACCTACCACCTGCTCATTTTCAATGATTGGCGTTACGCTGGCGTCCACCCAATAGTGATCACCATTTTTACAGCGATTTTTAACCAACCCACGCCAGGTATCCCCGTTCTGTACGGTTTTCCACAAATTATCAAACGCGGCAGGCGGCATATCCGGATGGCGAACCAGGTTATGCGGAGCACCTATCAACTCGTCATGCGTGTAGCCACTTATCTCAATAAATGCCGGGTTCGTGTACGTAATACGGCCTTTTAAATCCGTGCGAGAGACCAGAAAATCGTCTTCTTTTAGCTCGATTTCACACTGCGAAATGGGTTGGTTATTGCGCATTTAGGGGCCTTATTGTTCAGTTCTTCAACTATCGTTGTTTATAGCGTTTGCTATTAAAATGCTTCCCAGGCTTCTGTTTCCACCTTTCTTGAAGCAGTGCCGATAGAAAGAGGCTTGGAAGTGACGGACGCGACAGGCCCCGCCGTGGATGAGGCGGATACAGGCGTTGGGTTATGCGCAACTTGAAAACGCTCAACGGTATTTCTTAACCGCGCCGCTTCATCTTCAAGCTCATTGGCGTTATGAGCGGCATGCTGAACAAGCTGGGCATTTTGCTGAACCACTTGATCCATTTGTGCAACCGCTTGGTTAACCTGAGCAATACCGTTGCTCTGTTCTTCAGAGGCGGCGGCAATTTCATCCATGATATCGCTGACTCGCTGTACGGCCTCTACCAGCGCCTGCATGGTTTCGCCCGCCTGATTGACCCGCTGCGTGCCGGTCTCCACTTTGCCCAACGAGGTATCAATGAGCGTACGAATCTCCTTCGCCGCGTTAGCGCTGCGGCTGGCCAGGCTACGCACTTCCTGAGCGACCACAGCAAACCCCTTGCCATGCTCACCCGCGCGGGCAGCCTCTACCGATGCGTTAAGCGCCAGGATATTGGTTTGAAACGCAATATTATCAATCAACGTGATGATATCGGCCACTTGATGAGAGCTGGCATTGATATCCTGCATGGTTTCAACAATGCCGCTCACTTCTTCACCGCTTCGCCTCGCTGTTAACGTAGCGTTTTGCGCAAGCTGGCTAGCCTGACGTGCGTTATCAGCATTATGGCCCACCGTTGAGGCAAGCTGTTCCATACTGGAGGCGGTCTCTTCAAGCGAAGAAGCCTGCTGTTCAGTACGTGAGGAGAGGTCGTTATTACCGCTGGCAATTTGTTGAGAGCGCTCATAAATGGACGACCCACTGCCACGCACAACGCTCACTGTTTCTGATAAAGAAGCCTGCATATGCGCCATCGCAACGTATAACCGGCCTATTTCATTATTACCCGGTGCCGAGATCTGCTGGCTTAAATCGCCCTGCGCCATGCGTTCGAAATAGCCAACCAAACGATCCAGTGGCTTAAGTACATTGACCGTCACGCCCCAAATCACCACCACGACGGTCGTCGCTGTGATCACCATAATGGCAATGAGCGCCCAGCGAATGCGGCCGGTAAAGTCCGAGAATTCAGCCTGTTGAACGCTGCCATCACTGGCGGCCTGCATGATGGCTGCGCCATGCTGAAGGGCATAAAAACCGATGCCACAGGCCACAATCACCAGTAACGAAAAGGAAGCAAGTACCAGCCCCCAACTGAGCCGCACGGTCATGTTTCCCAACATCTGCCGCATTAGCTGTGTCACAATATTTTCTCCAAACACAACGTCACTCGCAGGCGCATTCCTTGGCGCTAGAGGGGCCGTTCAACTTGGAAAGACACGTTCCGTGTGGCCTTTTTAGTACAAAGTAGCGGCAGTCGCCTTAACGATTGCTGGTGCTGTCCACCAATGCCATCTCTTCACTGGTAAGCAGCTTATCGATATCGACAAGTACCAGCATGCGGTCATCCAGGCTGCCAAGACCGCTCAGGAAATCAGACGACAGGGTGACACCAAATTCAGGCGCCGGTTTAATTTGCTCAGGGTTTAACGTCATGACGTCAGAAACGCCATCGACCACGATACCCACGACGCGATCGGCGACGTTAACCACAATCACCACGGTCTGGCCACCGTACTCCACGTTGTCAAGATGGAATTTGATACGCAGATCCACAATCGGCACAATCACGCCGCGCAGATTGGTAACTCCTTTAATAAAGTCAGGCGCATTGGCAATACGCGTTACATTTTCGTAACCGCGAATCTCCTGCACCTTCAAAATATCAATGGCGTACTCTTCTTCGCCTAATGAAAATACTAAAAACTCACGGTTTTCCGCTTCATCAGCGGCGAGAACCGCCTCATTATTTACCTGACTCATGACGGCTCAGCCTCCTTATAAAAAGAGATAGGTTGATTATTAATCACTTTGCTCGCTTCTTTCTTGACCCTGCTCAAGCGATGCAGTCCTGTGATATCCAAAATTAGCGCTACGCTGCCATCCCCCAGGATGGTTGCCGCCGAAATCCCCGGCACCTTGCGGTAATTGTCTTCAAGGTTTTTCACCACTACCTGCTGCTGCCCAACCAGCTCATCAACCAGCATGGCGTAACGACGCCCTTCGCCCTGCACAATGACCGCGATACTCTGGGTAGGATCCGTAATAGCGTTTTCTACATCCAGCACTTCATGAACCGCAATAACAGGCAGGTATTCGTCGCGCACCTTTAAGACAACGTCGTCTCCGGCCATCGCGTACATCTCGCCTTTGGTTGGCTGTAACGACTCAAGCACGGTAGAAAGCGGCAGAATAAACGTCTCCCCACCGACCTTAATCGACATGCCATCCAGTATCGCAAGCGTTAACGGCAGCACGATCCGCGTGTTGGTGCCTTCGCCTTGTTTGGACTGGATCTCAACACGACCGCCCATCCCCTGAATATTACGTTTAACCACATCCATACCCACACCACGCCCCGAGACGTCGGTCACGGCCTCAGCGGTTGAAAAGCCTGGCGCAAAAATAAGTTGGTAAACGTCTTCGTCGCTCATGGTGTCGGAGACGCTAAGGCCATTTTCACGTGCCTTGGCTAGCAGTCGCTCACGATCCATTCCGGCGCCATCATCGCGCACCTCAATCAGGATGTTACCGCCCTGATGGCGAGCAGAAAGTACGAGCTTGCCAATACGGGGCTTGCCAAGCGCTTCGCGCTTATCCGGCATTTCAATGCCGTGATCAAGGCTATTACGTACCAGGTGAGTTAAGGGGTCGGTAATCCGCTCAACCAGGCTCTTATCAAGCTCCGTGGACTTACCCTCGGTCACCAGCTCTATCTCTTTACCCAGCTTGCCCGCGGTATCGCGTACAACGCGCGGAAAACGGCTAAACACGAATTCCATGGGAATCATGCGGATAGACATGACCGCTTCTTGCAAGTCTCGGGCATTACGCTGCAAAAGGCTCATGCCATTTTGAAGCGAGCTGTTGCCCACCGACTGATCGTCCAAATCGCTAACCGTTTGATCAAGCATCGATTGGGTAATGATTAGCTCGCCCACCAGATTGATAATCTGGTCGACTTTATCCACCGAAACGCGAATGGAAGAGGACTCGGCGGCCGCCTTTTTCGACTTAGTACTGCTATCGGGTGCCTTTTTGGCCTCTGCAGGTGGGCGCGCAGCTTCTGGCTCAGGTGTTGCAGGCTCCGGTGTTACTGGAGCAGGCGGCGGCGTGCTTTTAGCCTCCTCTGGAGCAGTTGCAGGGGCACCACTCGCTACACGAATCTCAATCTGCTCTGGCTCAATGATGAAACACATGACGGCTTCAATATCGTCAGCGCTGACATCGCCACTCAGTATGACTTCGTAACATTTCTCATCGCCAGACTGCGACTGAACATCGCCCAGCTGCTCAAGCTCTTCAACCAGCAACGTACGCTCTTTTTCAACCACATTAAGCAGGGCGACAATCAGTTGGTTTTGACCGGCTGAGGCTTTCGCTGGTTCTTCAGCCTGGACGACCGGTGCCGGTGCAGGTGCTGCTGCCTCCACTGGCGCATCCAATGTTTGACCAATTTCTTCCAGGGCTACCTGCTGTAATACTTGGCAAATTCTTTCGTACGCCTCTTGATTGGGCGCTTCCTCGTTGCGATAGGCATCGAGTTGCTCATGCATGATGTCTTTAGCCTCTAAAAAGGTATCCACGAGCTCGGCACGCAGTACAAGCTCCCCTTTACGTGCATGATCCAGCAGATTTTCGAGTATATGCGTTGTCTTTTGTAGCACGCTAAAGCCGAAGGTACCTGCTCCACCTTTGATCGAGTGCGCCGCGCGGAAAATAGCGTTTAGCTGCTCAATGTCGGGATTATCGACATTGAGCTCCAGCAAGTGCTGCTCCATATCAGCAAGCAACTCTTCAGCCTCTTCAAAAAAGGTGTCAAAAAAATCCGCTATATCCATGCACCACTCCACTCTAACGTCATATTTTTGTCACAAGCCAATGCTAATCCGACGCATTTGTCGGCAGGGGCTCTTGCGTTAAGTCTTCGACCAGGTCATCCGCAGAAGCAGGCAGCGTGGCATCGGAACTCATCGTTCCTGGGTTACGAATCGCCTCTGCGATTTCGGGTAGCAGGACGACAAGTTCAATACGGCGATTAACCGGATCCCGAGGATCCGTATCGGGTAACACGACACGGTTAGCAAAACCTGATACGCGCAGCAGTTGATCAGGATCAAGCCCTCCGGTTACCAGCTCGCGGCGTGAGGCATTGGCACGATCATTAGAGAGCTCCCAGTTGCTATAGCCCCGATATCCTCCGGCATAAGGCACATTATCGGTATGTCCACTAATACTAAGATCGTTAGGCAGTTCGTTAAGTAACGGCGCAATCGTACGCAGCAAATTGCGCATATACGGTGCTACCTGATCACTGCCCAACTCAAACATTGGCCGCTGCTCGGTATCCAGCAGTTGGATACGAAGCCCTTCACGGGTTAAATCAAAGCGCATTTGCCTACGTAGCTGACGCAGCTCGGGGTCTGCCTCAATTGCGCGTTCGATGCGTTCCTGAAGATCGGTGAAAAAGCGTCGCTCCTGCATGCTTGGCCGGGTCTGCTGCATGGTATCGATGCGCGCTCTTTCACCGTCACTGTGTGTCGGGTCTGGGCCACCGCCAGGAATAACCCTTGTACTGCCTGATTGATCACCACCGGTGATCGCCGTCACCAGTGGCGTACTGAAATATTCCGCCACGCCGCGCCGCGTTTCTTCACTGGAGACACTTAAAATCCACATCACCAGGAATAGCGCCATCAGCGCAGTCATGAAGTCCGCTAGAGCAATTTTCCAGGCGCCGCCGTGATGCGCATGCACCACCTTTTTACGCCGGATAACAATCGGGCGCTTTTCACCGCCCTTACTCATGCAGTACCGCCCTTCTTGGCATTTTTCACATACTCTTCAAGCTCGATAAAGGTTGGACGCTCGGCGGTATACAGCGCTTTACGGCCAAACTCAACGGCCAACTGGGGTGCGTAGCCGTGCAAACTTGCCAATAATGTTATCCGGATGCATTGCATCATCTTTTCTGCTTCCTGGGCTTGCCGACCGGCGAAGCTGGCAATGGGGTTAATAAAGCCGTAACCCAACAAAATACCCAAGAAGGTTCCCACCAGAGCATGGGCAATCATTTCACCCATCTGTTGCGCAGTGGCATCCGCATAGGTCAATGCCTTGATAACCCCCATTACTGCCGCCACGATGCCGAAGGCAGGCATGGCATCGCCCACTTTTGCAATCGCATCGACGGGGACATGAGCCTCTTGTTCAAATACTTCGATTTCGTGCAGCATCAGCTCATCAATTTCCATAGGCTCCATGCCACCACTCACCATCAAGCGCAGATAGTCCGTCAAGAACGTCATGACATGCGGATCAGCTAATACAGTAGGATGCTCTTGAAATAGGGGGCTTTCTTGAGGGTTGTCAATATCTCGCTCTATGCCCAGCATTCCTTCACGGCGGATTTTTGACAATAGCTTGTACTGCATTGCCATCACTTCCATGTAAAATGCTTTGTTATATTTTTTTGCTCCCCTGAGCCTGGGCAGTAGCTTGAAGGTGGCTTTAATCGCTTTGATGTTATTGGCAGCGATAAATGAGCCAACACCAGCACCGCCGATAATGACTAGCTCAAGTGGTTGGTACAGAGGGCCTAGACTGCCACCTGCCAGCACATAGCCACCAAATACACATAACAAAACGACTACATAGCCTAAAAGTATCAGCACAAGCAGGGTCCTTGCGGTGTTTCAGTATTAAGTAGGGAACCAAAACTTAGCCATCTGTTCAGATGGTTGAGTGGCGTTCCGGCTCAAGTACAAATTAGCTTTATCATACCAGGGCTAATGTACAGTCTAATTAAAAAGTAACGCCGCCTTTTAACGCTATCTATTCGTTAAAGGCGCATTTGATAATTCTTTTACCCTTCACTGATGCCGTGGCTATCTTCCTTGGCTTGCTGCGCCTTACGGGTTTTGCCTGCCCGCGATGGCGGCTGACAAATACCACAGATATAGTCGTGAGACGGACTATGAGCATGAGCCACAAACTGCCCACCACAGCGCGTGCAACGGCTAAACTCAAGCAGGTCGCTTTCAAAAAAGCGCACTAACGTCCAGGCACGCGTCAAACCCAATACGGGCTCGGCGCCCTCCAACATCATCTGCTCATTGTAAAGTCGATAGGCTTTTACAAACGCCTCGATCCTCTCGCAGCAGGTGTCTCGCAGCAGGCTGGCGTAGATATTGTAAAAAAGCGATGAATGAACATTGGGCAGCCAGGTAATAAACCAATCGGTCGAAAACGGCAGCATGCCCTTAGGCGGCGACATTCCACAGACTTCTTTATAAAGCTTGATCAGTCGCGTACGGCTTAATTCGGTTTCCGTTTCCAGCACCTGCAAGCGTGCGCCTAGCTCAATCAGCTCAATTGCCAGCTGCACTTGGTGCATTTCATCCACCAGGCTTTTCTGGGTCACCCCTTATCTCCTGATAATGACTCAAATGTATCGCCAGCTAACAGTAGCGAAGCGTGTAGACCAGCGAGCCCCTGATCGCGCGGATTCTCAGTGATCTGACGTAGCCGCTGAGCACTCGGCTGACTGAATCGACATATCAGCTGGTTAGTACGCGCCAATTTCGTCAATTGGCGAGCACTCAGCGAAGACAGCAGTTCAGCAACGTCATTATCTATTTTTAAACGAAATAGTGCTGTTTCGCGGTCTTCACTTAACAGGCGCTGCGCGAGAAGCAAATAGGCTAAATTAATTTCTTCAATTTCATCGAGATAGTTGGTGTGACTCATAGTGTTCCATCAAATGACACAGGCGCTATCTTGTAACCGTTATGCGGACGCCTTGATGACTTTTCTGCCCCTTCGCCATGGTTGCACACTATCTATATATTGGCTACTTGGCTCAATCATGGCGTTTTAGGCCCTCGTCTGACAGCTCAAATACCCACACCAGCAGCTCTGCCACTACTTGATAGAGGCGCGGGGGTATCTCTGCGTCTAAATCCAGCTGCATTAAAAGTGCTACGATCTCAGGTGCATCATGCACATAAATCCCTTGCCGGTGGGCTTCCGCCATAATGCGCTCGGCAAGCTCGCCATATCCCTTTGCGACAACACGTGGTGCGCGTTCGCTTTCCTGGTAAGCAAGCGCAACCGCCTGGCGGTTACGCTCATTCGGCACGGACATCACTACTCTCCAGCGGTATATACCGCGCACGCACCTGCACTTTGTCCAAATCCAGCGCATTCAAACGCTGCTCTAAAGTAGGGATACCTTGCTCAAGATACTGATGCGTGGCTTTATCGGCCGTTGTTAAATCAATACTTAACACCGCTCGATAAAACCACAATGAGACGCTAAAGGCTCCTAAATTAGGCACATCCAACTGCATCTCAGAGCGCCACCCATCCTCCTTTTGGCTATTATCACCTTCACCGTCCCCCTCTTTTTCTTGAGCAGGCAGATGGATCACGAGCGCCATAAAAATGCCTGCCCAAACGTCACCTTCCCAACGAACCACAGGCATGACCAGCATGTCTAACTGCTGCCGTACGATGCTTTGCAAACTTTCATGGACGACTTCACGGTGTCCACGATTGTCGATAGCTGCCATGCCGCGCTCATAGACCATAGCATCGCGCGTCAACCTGGCATTATCCTCCACACTTGGCGGCACACTTGGCGTAAAAGCTGCTGCATTCGGCATTGGGGCTGCACTCATAGCGGCAGTCCGATCATTAGGCACATGCTGCAAAGCGCTACCGGGCACTATTGCCCTGGTTAAAGGCGACTCAGAAAAAGACGCTCTTAATACAAACGGCACAGCTGGCTGTAACGGCGTATGGATCTGCAGCGATGTACTGGGCTGTAATGCCCCCCCTGACGACAGCGCGAGAGGGCGAGGGCCGGGCTGCATTTGCGGCTCTCGTAGCAGTTGCTGACGTGCCATATCGCCTTGAAACCAACGCTTTAAATGGGACTCATAAAACAGCCCGCTATCGCGTATGCTGGACTCCAAACGTTCCGCGACTACCGTCGCCGCTGGCGCCTCTTGCGCAGCCAACAAGGGCGCGGGTGGCCGAATGACGGCAGGTGGCGCAGGGAAGCGCAGTAACACATCCGCAATACTGCGCGCTGCTGGACTGAAATGGGTCTGTGTTGACCCCGGCGGCGCACCCTGCGTATCACCTCGCGCCAATAGCCTGTCACCGTTAAGTGACCCCGGCGCGCGCTTTAAATCATTCAGCAATGCCGGTTCAGTACGTCCATCAAGGCGTGAATCGCCCTGTAGAGCGCGCGGCCCCTCACCAGGAGGAATCGGCTTAACAGGTTCGCTCAGCGCATGCTTTAACGACACCTCCCCCTGTCGACCCAGCACTTGATGCATAAGCGTATCAATCAACGGTGTGATACCACTCACTTGGCCGCTTCTCCATCGCCAGAACCCAAGGCACTAAAAGAAGCGCCCTGCTGGGGTGCGTAGGCACGATGAAGATCTCGCTGACGCTGAGAAACACCAATTAGCTTGCCTAACTCATCTCGCCTTGCCATCAAGCGACGCCGAATTTCCACGTCATGTTCTAAAATGCGCTCAAGTAACTCAGCCTTACGCTGCCTGGCGGGATCATCCAGCACCACCACGCTATCGAGCTTGCGCACCTCCTCGACCAGCAAGACATAATGGGTGCGCTGCTCAATCAGTTCTGCCCACTGCTCGGCGCTGGCCAGCTCATGCATTTGAGTAACATGAACCAGCAGCCCCTCATACGCATCTAACAGTACGTGCGGTGCGTGATCGTGGGCATTTATGGAAGCTGCCATGAGGGCCTCATACGCTTTGCTGTTGTCCAATTTCACGCCATGCAGAGGCAATATTTTCAAGCAGTTGCTCTGCTTGATTTAAGCTTTCCTCGTCATTTCGCAAATTGGCGGTGAGTAATAAGCGAGCGATGTAGTCATAAAGTGACGCCAATCGCTCAGCAATATCGCCACCTTTTTCTTGATCAAGGGCGGCACCAAGGCCGTTATTGATAATATCCAACGCTTTGGATATTGCTTTGCCTTTCTCACTCGTGTTGCCACTTTGCATGTGAATACGCGCAGCACGAATAGATGTTTGCGCCCCCTCAAACAACAAGACAATAAGCCTATGCGGATCAGCTGACATCACGCCACTTTCGACACCAACGCGCGCATAAGCGTTAGCACCTCTTCCGTAGGCAGCACTGCCGCGAGAGTATGTCACTAGTTTGAACTCCTAATTTATAGCGGTTACTGGTCAGACAACACGGTAACCGCCGCCCGCCTTTTCTCATTTAATACGAGCACACCATGCTCATCTATAAAATGATATCGGCGCAATGGCGCCAGACTTTAATGGCGCAGCCAACTTTCTTTGCAACAAAAAAGAACACTTGACCAAGCCATGTCACGTCGAAACAGCCACTTCCTGCGTTGGCTTACCGAGCCGCTCCTGCACATCACTACGCACCGTATTCCCAAGCGTATCGCGCATGGGAGGAGCGGCCTGCTGGGTTAATACCACCTCGACGAGCATGCCATCGGCATCCAGCCGCAACACCCAAGCCAACTGCTCACTCGAAAAGCGGACCAAAGAGCCGATCGGCAATGTTTTGAAATGCTCGATATAGCGCTTTATCCAGCGCAAATCAAACTGATGCGAATGCTGCAACAAGTGTCGATAAATTTGCTGCGTAGTTTTGGCCGGGCGATCAGCTCGGTCTCGGCGCATTGCCTCTACAACATCAACCACCGCACTGGCCTTGGCCAGCTCATTGATATCGTCTCCGCTCACGCCCTCTGGATAACCACTACCATCCAAGCGCTCATTAATGCCACCAATTACCGCCTGAACAATACTGGTCGAAAGCCATTGGCAGTGCTGAAGGCGGCCTATCAGCAAGGACACATGCTCACTCATTGCCTGGCGATGGGGTACTTCAAAATCAGGCGCCCTAAACACAACCTGTGGTACCAGCGCCTTGCCCAAGTCATGGATCAAACCGCTGGCCACAATGGCTTTACGCGCCTCGCGGGGCATATTAGCGCCGACTAGATCAAGCAGATGCACCGCCACTGCAATGCCATGACGTACCAGCAAGGGCTCAAGTGACAGGCAACGCGAGGCAAACAACAAAGACTCACGATCCTCCTCGTGAAGCAGAAGCACACGGTCAGCGTTACGCGATAAGCGTCGCGCATCAATATCGCTACCCTGCTGCAACAGCAGGATCTGGGCATCCAGATAGGCAGCCACTTTCACAAGCCGCCGCGCCATGGGCGTTGCATAATGTTTGATATCTCGCCGCCCAACACGTTCGCTGCTCATACGTTGGCGAGGCCGCTCAAACAGCGGTGATGACTGTCGGTCATCCGGACTATCCATTTCATAGCGAGCAGCTTGGCGCTCTATCTCACACACGAAGTACCAAATCTGGCGCTCTTGCTCTGCCGTAAAGCCAGAAAACTGAAACCCTATGCGCAGCAGGTGCTTTTCAGGATCAATCTTTTGATGGCGAGCAACACCCTGCCCCTCAAAATAGGTGCCGTCAGGAAAATTAAGCGTTAACTTTAGAGGGCCATCCGTTTCCGGCAGTACGCCACTCGCTGCCATCGGCAGCTCTAACCGACACCCCTCTTGGGAAAGATCGCGCAGCTCACCTATCACTTCTTCACCCAGCGCTCCAATAATGGAGGCCGTTACTGCCATCCCCATTCGCAGTTCGGCGCGAAAGGATTCACGCCGCTGTAGAACATCAAGCGCTGCCGGGTAGTCACTGCAACATAAAAAACGCCCCCCTGAACGTCGCGCCTCAGTCAATGACAAAAGAGGGGTACGGATTAATTTCCCCTGCGTCTGACCGCGTAGGTAGAATTTTTCGCCGCTCTGCAGGCGCCCAAGCAGAAAGTCAACAGACGAAAGATCCATGACGAGTGTCTGGCCAACGTACTGCTCCATAAGAACAACAGGCTCGGGGGTTGCGTCAGGCGAAGCCATACAAAGAGACACACCACCACTTTCAATCATTGTATTTAGTAGCAACTCAATCGCCGCCGCATTGGCAATCGTTTCGTAATCGTCTCGCTGCGCTTGCATGTTCGCCTCACTTTCCCAACACGTTAATCAAAGGCCACTTTTTCAAAAACACCCCAAGAGCCTGTTCAAAAAGCTTTTTTAAATACTACTTTAAAACAGCAAAGCATAGCAGACGCGCTCTGGTTAACGCAGATATTGCAAAGGGCCAGTCATCTTAAGACACCATTATAAAAACCAGTCATGACAGCTCACTGACACCGGCACTGCCAAGCCGGATCACATACAGAACGATTTCTGTTATATAAAGTTTATGGCGTATCAGCCGATGATAGTAAGGAGGCTCAGCTATAGAGGCAGGGTTGATGCTTTATCCAAACAGACTTATCCATGGATTGTTACTACTGAATCGCTACTACTTAGCCCTTATCTTTACGAGGAACGGCTGTCATGACATCACCGCTAACGGATACCATAACAACACTATCAGCCACACCATCACCCCGCCTAACGCCGCAACAACGCTTGGACAGCATGCTTGCTCAGCTGCCAACGGCAGACAGTAGTGGCTCTCAAACTGACTCAGGAACTGTCTCAGGAACTACCGCCGTAACAAAAGGCGAGCTGATTGAACCCATCCAGCGTATTAACGCGGCGATGCAAGCGCATGGAATAGAGTTCGATGTTAGCGATGAGTCATCACGTATTGTGACACGCGTTATTGACCGGGAGTCTGGGGACGTCATTCGCCAAATCCCTTCAGAAGAAGTACTGGCAATTGCTGAGCGTCTGGAAGAAATGCAAGGACGCCTTATTTCACTAGAGGTATAAAGACTCGGCAAAGCTTTCTTCAAACAAGCGCCAGCTAACGCAACACTTACTTATTTCTGGCACCTTGTTTGAAGGAAGCTTCAAGCCACTACACTTGCATATTCATTACGTCGCGATACGCAGTCACCAAACGGTTACGCACCTGAAGCCCCATCTGGAAGGCAACGCTCGCTTTTTGCATATCCACCATAACGTCGTTTAGCTCAACGTTCGGCTCTCCTGCCTGAAACGCCATGGCTTTTGCATCAGCCGCTTTTTGAAGACGATTAATACGCTGAATAGAAGCCTGTAGCTCGCTACCAAAACCGCCCTGCCCTACTGCCGTCGAGACATGCTCACCTTTTAACGGTTGTGCTGCCGCTTGCGTCGCGAGCCCTTGCATTTGTTGAAGCGCTGCTTGTATTGCCGGCGTACTCATACATAAGCCTCATCAGCTTTAAATAAAGTAATGGGCAAAGCCTAACACTGCTGGCACTGCGCTCATACGTACAATTGCGCACTAAAAGCCAAGCTTTTCGTTCATTTATGCTCGACACACCTCGGGATAATGGCGCCCATCACAATTCCGCCTTTTCTTCCAGGCGGATAACCGCGATTGACGGATATAGCCTATGCCTTCTTTGGTGATGCGCCTGGGCCGGCATCTGTTTTGCTTACCCCTTTGGAGGGATGCATGAGTGAAACCGGTGCAACGGCAGGCCGTCAAAATAGCACGACACAAAGCACTCCCCGTAATGGTCCAACAGACAGCGATGTAAAAAGCAGTCCTATGGTTGAGCGCCTGTTAAAACAGTTACGTGGTAACCCGCTGGTAGTGCTGCTGATTGCAGGAGCAGCCTCTATTGCTCTCGTCGCCGTACTATTCATGTGGGCAAGCAGCCCCGAGTACCGCGTTTTATACAGCAATCTTACCGAGGCGGATGGTGGCCAAATTATTGCAGAGCTTGATAGCCGCTCCGTGCCCTATCAGTTTAGCCAAGGCGGCCAGGCACTACTGGTACCAAGTGATCAGATATATACACTAAGGTTGCAGCTTGCCGAGCAAGGGCTGCCTCGTGGCGGCAACCTCGGCCTTGAGTTAATGGATACCCAAGCGTTTGGTATTAGCCAGTTTGCTGAACAGGTTAATTACCAGCGTGGCCTGGAGGGTGAGCTTGCCCGCTCAATTGAGTCACTAGGGCCTGTTGAGCGGGCTCGCGTTCACCTTTCGCTGGCCAAGCCATCCGTGTTTATTCGTGACCGCGAACCAGCCAAAGCCTCCGTCATATTGACGCTGCTACCCGGCCGAGTGCTCGGCGAGGGGCAGGTAAGCGCCATTATCCATATGGTATCCAGCAGTGTTCCCGAGCTTGCCGCAGAGGATGTCACGGTTGTTGATCAAAATGGTCGCCTTCTGTCTGCCAATACCTCGAAAGGTAATGATCTTGACGGCTCCCAGCTTGAGTATATCGCGGAAGTAGAGCGCTCTTATCAGCAGCGCATCGAGCATATTCTTACGCCTATCCTGGGCCAAGCCAATGTGCGCGCGCAGGTCGCCGCACAAATCGACTTTTCAAGCCGAGAGCAAACCTCTGAGCGCTATGGCCCGAACCAGCCGCCCAATGAAGCGGCCGTACGTAGTCGCCAGTTGAGCCTCTCCTTTGACGGTGACGACCCGTTGGCAAGCGGCATTCCTGGGGCACTAAGCAATACGCCGCCCGGCACGGCCCCCTCTCCCATTAATCAACAAGAAGGTGAGGAAGGCGACGGGGAAGAAGCCGATGACGTGCCGCCTGAAGCATTGCGTAGTCTGCGTCAGGAAGATGTGGTCAATTATGAAGTCGACCGTAGCATTGAACATGTACAGCATCGACTGGGGCAAATTCAGCGGCTTTCTGCGGCCGTCGTAGTTAATTACCGCGATACCGTTAATGCCGAAGGTGAGCTTGAGCGCATCGCGTTAACGGACATTGAAGTTGCCCAAATCGAGCGTTTGGTACGCCAGGCAATGGGCTTCTCTGAAGTGCGAGGGGATCAAATTGAAGTGGTGAATTCACCCTTTGCCGATACCCGCGAGGATGCGGCTGAAACCGATTGGTGGAAAGATCCAGGCACACTCGCGATTGCCAGCACTCTGGGGCGCTACCTGCTTGTCGCGCTTGCTGCCTTGTTGCTTTATCTACTTATTTTACGCCCCTTGATCAAGCGTTATACGCAGACACCCGCTGTAGCACCAGCCCTGCCAGGCCAAACGCTTGCGACCAGCGTGGGTGGCGGAGTGGAAGACGAGGCTGAGGATGAAGCGCTTGATGAGGAAGGTAACACCTACAGCAACAAGCCCAAGCGAAACCGCAAAACGTCGCTATACGAACACAATCTTAATGACCTGCGTGACATGGCACAGGATGACCCACGCATGATCGCCATGATTATTCGCAGCTGGATGAATGCCAATGAGTAGCGAACTAGCCGACATGAGCGGCGCTCGCAAAAGCGCCATTCTTCTGCTCGCTCTTGATGAAGACAGCGCGGCAGAGGTGTTCAAGTACCTAAGTGCCAGCGAAGTACAAGATATCAGTATGGAAATGGCGCGCCTGAATCAAGTATCCCATGAGGATATGAAGGCCGTACTTGAAGCGTTCCATAAAGAGACCGAAGAGTTTGTCGCGCTCAATCTTAATTCCAGCGAGCATATCCGTTCTGTGCTCACCAAGGCATTGGGTAGCGAACGCGCGACCAGCCTGATTGAAGATATCATGGAGACAACCGGCGGCAACTCAGGTATTGATGCGCTCAACCTGATGGAAGCCACCATGGTTGCAGAGCTGATCCGCGATGAGCATCCGCAGATTATCGCGACGGTTCTGGTTCACCTTGACCGCCATCAAGCGGCAGATATTCTTGAGCACTTTGAAGAAAAACTGCGTAACGATGTCGTCTTGCGGATCGCCACGTTTAGCGGTGTTCAGCCCGCCGCACTGCAGGAACTCACCGAAGTGCTCACCAGCATGCTGGATGGTCAGAACCTTAAGCGCAGCAAGATGGGCGGCGTGAGAACCGCGGCCGAAATCCTCAACCTGATGAACTCTTCTCAGGAAGAGACAGCCATCGAAACCGTTCGCGCGCACAACGAAGACCTGGCTCAAAAGATTATCGACGAAATGTTTCTGTTCGAAAATCTGCTCGACCTGGACAACCGCGCTATCCAAATGGTGCTTCAGGAAGTCGAAACCAATTCGCTGGTGGTGGCGCTCAAAGGTGCACAGGATGCATTGGTCGACAAGTTCTTGCGCAACATGTCCCAGCGCGCCTCAGAGCTCGTTCGCGAAGACATGGAAGCACGCGGACCCATTCGTGTTTCACAAGTTGAAACGGAGCAAAAAGCCATTCTACAAGTGGTGCGCCGCTTAGCCGATTCAGGTGAGATCGTGCTGGCCGGAGGAGATGACGAATATGTCTAATTCGTCGTCTCCTGAGTTTGACCGTCATCGTAGCTGGCAACGCTGGCAAATGGATGAGCTTGTCCCGCAACACAAAGAGGCCAACCAGGCGCCTGCGGTGCCGTCTGCGCACCAGCGCAAAGTGCTGGCTGCACAAAAAGCAGCCGAACAGGCACATCAGCGCGAACAGCAGGAGCGCGAGGAGCTTTATGAACGTCTTCGCCAGGAGGCTGAAGAGGCGGGCTATCAGGCTGGGTTACAACAGGGTCATGAAGAAGGGTTAGCAAAAGGTCTGGAAGAGGGTCGCGCCCAGGCAAAAGAAGAGCTCCAGGAACAGATTCATCAAGCGGTTACGCCTTTGCATACGTTGGCTAAACAGTTTGCAGATGCCCTGGAGCGTATTGATGAAATCGTTGCTCACGATCTTGTGGCGCTGTCATTGGCGACAGGCAAGCAGTTAGCTGGGGAAGCCCTGCAAGAAACACCCGAACAAATTCTGAATATTGTCCGTGAGCTTCTACATACGGAGCCACCGCTGGTTGGGCAGCAGCGTCTGTGGCTAAACCCTGAAGACCATACTCTGGTAGAAACTCACCTAGGTAATGAGCTTAGCGCCGCTAACTGGAAATTACAGCCTGACGACCAGCTGGCGCGAGGTGGCTGTCGCGTCACCAGCGCTCAAGGTGAATTAGATGCCACCTTTGAAAGCCGCTGGCAGGCGATCCAGTCCCAGGCCCGTAAGCGTCATTCACCCAATACTACGTCTTCATAGGCGGACCGCGCATGTCTGACTCAACATGTCCTCATCAACACCGCTGGCATAAAGCAATACGCCGCACCACGCAGCGGATAAGCCGCTTACCGCACCAGCGCAGTAGCGGCCGCGTAACACGCGCGACCGGCATGGTGATTGAGGTCGTTGGGCTGCGCGTAGCCGTTGGCAGCGCCTGCCGTATAGAGCTTCCTGGCCCTGATGGGCGCCTTACCGACAGCGATAAACATGCAGAAGCCGAAGTGGTCGGCTTTGCGGGCGACAAACTCTTCCTTATGCCGCTGGAAGAAATTTCCGGGCTGATGCCTGGCGCCAGAGTCTCTCCACTTGGCGATGGAAGCGGGCACAGCGCGCGCCGCTTCCCCATCGGAGATGAATTATTGGGCCGCGTTTTAGACGGCAACGGCAACCCTTTGGATGATCGTGAAAGCGTTGAGGAGGTAACCCATGCAACGCTTAGCTCGGCGCCACTGAATCCGCTATCCCGCGCGCCGATTGAAGACCAGATTGATGTTGGCATTCGTGCCATCAACGCGCTTTTAAGTGTCGGTAGAGGCCAGCGAATGGGCCTGTTTGCAGGCTCAGGTGTCGGTAAATCGGTGCTACTGGGCATGATGGCTCGCTATACCCAGGCCGATGTTATCGTGGTGGGCTTAATTGGTGAACGTGGTCGAGAAGTACAAGACTTTATTGATCACATTCTAGGGCCGGAGGGCCGACGTCGCTCTGTAGTCGTCGCTGCGCCAGCCGACACCTCGCCGCTGCAGCGCCTCCAGGGGGCCGCTTATGCGACACGGCTGGCCGAAGGGTTTCGCGATGCTGGGCGCAATGTGTTGCTGATTATGGATTCGTTAACTCGTTATGCCATGGCCCAGCGTGAAATCGCCCTCGCCATTGGTGAGCCACCTGCAACCAAAGGGTATCCACCCTCCGTATTTGCCAAGCTACCAGGCCTTGTTGAACGGGCAGGCAATGCTGAGCGTGGCGGCGGATCCATTACCGCATTTTATACCGTGCTTACCGAAGGTGATGATCAGCAAGACCCGATTGCCGACTCTGCTCGAGCAATTCTGGATGGCCATATTGTGCTATCTCGCAGCCTTGCTGAAGCGGGCCACTACCCGGCTATTGATATTGAAGCCTCCATTAGCCGTGCGATGACAGCAATTGCCACACCGGAACAACTGCAGGAAGCCCGCGCTTTTAAGCAAATGTTTTCTCGCTATCAGCGTAATCGGGATTTGATTAGCGTCGGTGCTTATAGCCCAGGCCACGACGCAAGGCTTGACGAAGCGGTGAACCTTTTTCCCGCGCTTGAGCGCTTTCTTCAACAAAACATTAGCGAGTGTGCCACGCTTGAGGATTCACGCCAGGCACTGCATTCCGTAGTGGGAGGTCGAACATGAGCCATTCACAGCTAGAAATGTTAACGGGTTTAGCCAAGGATGCTCGCGACCAGGCAGGTCAATTGCTTGCACATGAGCGACAAACCGAGCAGCAGACGGCCGCTCAGTTGCAGTCGCTTAGCCAGTATCGCACGGAGTATGCCGAGCGTCTGCAAAAGGCCATGCGTGAAGGTATTGACCCCGCTACCATGTACAACTATCAGCAGTTTCTGGCCTCACTTGACGCTGCGTTAAGTCGTGCTCGCCAAGCATTAATCGCTCAACAGCAGCGCGTTCAGCAGAGTCAACAGCACTGGCAACAAGAGCAGCGCAAGCTCTCTTCCTACGATACACTGGCCACCCGCCGTCTATCAGAAGAGCACCGTCGTCTTGAACGCCATGAGCAAAAAACCAATGATGACTTGGTGACCAGCCGCTTGGCTCGCCAGCACAATGAAAAACCGCATTAGTGGCACTGAGGAACGATAAATGAACATACAGCTATTGCTGTCAGGTGCACAGAATCAGGGTTCTGCCTCAATGGCCAGCTCGCCTCTCTCCGCGTCTGTAAACACGCCGGATCTTTTTCGCCAAGCGTTATCTCAAGCAGCTAATTTGCCATCAACTAATGCGCCATTACGTGCTACGGAAGTAGACAGCCAAACGCCAGTAGAGTCTCAAGAGCAGCTTGCCTCATTACAGGCCAGGTTATCACTCGCAACAAGCGACACGTTAGCGTCACAGCAGCCGGTTGATCCATTAAACAGCGAGTCATTAACGCCTCTTAATGAAATTGCTGCCCGCATGAACCTGCTTGCTTCCTTCGAAGAAACAGCTGAGTCTACTGAAGCGCTGCAAGGTGAAGCAGGCAGCCAAGCGCCAGCACAGGTTCAAAAACAGCTTGCCTCATTACAGGCCAGGTTATCACTCGCAACAAGCGACACGTTAGCGTCACAGCAGGCGGTTGATCCATTAAACAGCGAGTCATTAACGCCAGAGCTAGCGTCCAACAGCGAGCCATTAACGTTTCTTGATGAAATCGCAGCCCGCATGAACCTGCTTGCTTCCTTCGCAGAGCCAGCCGAGCCGGCTGAAGCGCTTCAAGGGGTAGCGCCCGAGCTTGAGGCACTGCTCCAACAGCTCGACCTGAGCCAAGAGCAGACCGCTGAATTGCTCAGTGCACTCGGCATAGACCCCCAGCCGGGTATGGCGTTAGAGCACTCAGACAACGCCATTGAATTACTCTCGCATCTTAGCGAAGAGGAAGCGGGTCAGCTTGTTAGCGCGTTAAGTGTCATGCTTACCGCTACGACACAAAGCAGTACTGGGGCATTAGCTACTCACAAAGGGCCGCAGAGCCAACCGTTGAGCAGTGGCGCCTATCGTCACGATGCCTCAAGCACTCTTTCTACAACCAACGCTATTGCGACAAAGCTGGGCACCGCTAACGGCCAACCAACCGTTGCCAACAGCCAGGATGTTTTGACAAAAATTGGCCCATTGACGCCCTCAGCGCCGCTGGCAACGCCAGACGAGCTTGAACCGCTTTTACGTGGTGGCCAAGCAACCGCTGCTGGGTTCCCGAACTCAGCCTCCGCCGGTAATGCCCCTGTAGCAGCGTCCTCGTCGATGCCATCTTCACACGCTTCGCTGGGAACACCAGTCAGCAGTCCTGCCTGGTCTTCACAGCTTGGCCAGCAGTTGGTTCAGTTCGCTCAGCGCGGAGGCGAGCAACAGATTAAGATGCAACTACATCCTGCTGAGCTTGGGCCACTGTCAATTACCTTGAAAGTCAGTGAGCAAGGGACACAAGCACACTTCTTATCGTCGCACATGCAGGTTCGCCAAGTGGTTGAACAAGCGATTCCTCAGCTTCGTGAAGCACTAGCAGAGCAGGGTATTTCGTTAGGCGAAACCTCCGTTGGCGAGCAGCATAATTCCAATGAACAGGCCTTTGCTGAAAAAGGCAATAACGCTGGTGCGCAGGTGGGCAGTAGCGTAACGGACAGTGATCAGGACACGCTAGCGCCCGTTGCGGAGAATATTTCACCCCCCCTTGATGGGCGGGTTGATCTTTACGCTTAAATATTCGTTGTACGAGTAGCGACTCACGCGCCCAGGTGCGCAAAACCAAAAGATAGGCTCGCCAAGCGAGCCTGTTCATTTCATCACCGCCCACCATATTAGGCATAATGCGTAATCAGTGGTGTGTGGCGATTATGGGAACGGAACGACTAATGGCTGAAAAAAGTGGCGGATCCAAAAAACTGCTCTGGATAATGATTGTTCTGGTGCTCCTTTCCTCAGCAGGGGCAGCAGCAGCCATTTATATGGTGCTTGACCAGCGTAATGAACAGAGTGCTGATGGCGAATCACAGCTACCAGCAGAGCGTGAAACGCCTGTATTTACGCGAATTGATCCTTTTACGGTCAACCTTGCAGATGATCGCTATGGTTCTCGCCTCTTGTATACAGGAATTACGCTGCGTGTTGGCAATGAAGAGAGCAAAGCGATTATCGAAGAGCACATGCCTCAAGTGCGTAGCCGTCTGCTGATTTTACTCTCAGGCAAGCAAGCCAGTGAACTTACCTCCACAGAAGGTAAGGAGCAGCTAGCACAAGCGATTATCAGTCGCCTTGGCGTACCCCTGACGGAAAATCAGCCGCCGCTTGATCTACGCGAAGTGCTGTTTACTGAATTTATTGTGCAATAACCCGGGCACTGGAGCCGTTCATGTCGCAGGACGATCTACTGTCCCAGGAAGAAATTGACGCCTTACTAAAAGGCGTCAGTGGTGATGAAGAACCATCGCCCTCCTCTTCGCAGCCAGCTAGCGAGACGCGCATTCGCCCTTATGACCCTTCAACACAACATAGGGTCATCCGTGAGCGCTTACATGCATTCGACTTTATTAATGAGCGATTTGCCCGCTATTTCCGAAACGGCTTGTTTAACTTGATTCGGCGTAGCGCTGACATCACGGTGGAGTCCGTCCGTTACCAAAGCTTTAGCGAGTTTTCGCGTAACGTGCCGGTACCTACCAACTTAAACCTGGTAGCAATGAAGCCACTGCGTGGCTCGGCATTGGTGGTTTTCCCACCTAACCTTGTTTTTATGGTGGTAGACAACCTGTTTGGTGGCGATGGCCGTTTTGTTACCAAATCAGACGGCCGTGAATTTACCAATACAGAACAGCGTATTATTTACCGTCTTCTGAACTTGGCAATTGATGCCTACCAGGAAGCATGGAAGGTCGTGTATCCGGTCGACGTTAATTTTGTGCGCTCTGAAGTCCAGGCCAAGTTTGCTAATATCACCAATTCACCGAACGAAATTGTCGTCAACACCAAGTTCAATATTGAAGTGGGCAATCTCTCAAGTAATTTCCAGATTTGCATGCCCTACGCCATGATTGAGCCTCTGCGGGATCTGCTCGCCAATCCTATTAACGACAGTAATCAGGACCATGACGGCACCTGGTCCCGACGCATGGCCAGCGAGATACGCCAATCAGAAGTAGAGCTGGTGGCAGAGTTTGCTCAAATACCTAGCCGTATTGCACAGGTAATGGGGCTAAAGAAAGGCGATGTATTGCCGCTGGATATTCCCGATACGATTACCGCTCGTGTTGATGGAGTCCCGGTCATGGAGTGCGAGTATGGTAGCCAGCGCCAGCAGCATGCGCTGCGCGTTCTCCATATGATCGACCATGCCGCTATGAATAACGTATCGTCACTGGACTTTATTAAAGGTTCGAAGCGACAGCAAGCCAAGGAATCCAAAGCATGACTGATCCTAATAAACCCGATCAAAATGTCTCCGATGACGATTGGGCGGACGCCATGTCTGAGCAAGAAGAGACGCCAAACGCTGCCGATACGGCTAGCGAGGAAGATCCTTGGGCAGCAGCAATGGCTGAACAAGAGGAGACGACAAACACTGCCGATACGGCCAGCGAGGAAGATCCTTGGGCAGCCGCAATGGCTGAACAAGAAGCCGCCGAGGAGGAGGCCCCACCCCCTGAGGATGCCGCGCCAGACACTTCAGCCGCGAAACCCGCCAGCGATGAAATATTTAGGCCGCTAAGCCCCGCTGACGAAAGCAAGCAGTCGCGCGACCTTGAAATGGTCATGGATATCCCGGTAAAACTGACCGTGGAACTTGGCCGGACGAAGCTTACGATCAAGCAACTGCTTGAGCTTGCCCAAGGGTCAGTGATTGAGCTCGAAGGCTTGGCAGGCGAGCCGATGGATATTCTCATTAACGGCTACTTGATCGCGCAGGGTGAAGTCGTTGTTATCGAAGACAAATACGGTATTCGTATTACCGAAATCATCACACCCTCTGAGCGCATTCACAAGCTTAACCGATGAGTGCTGACACCTCTCCATTGCAAGATGGAACTATCGATGCGCTAGGCAGCAGCGGTGATGCGTTTATCGGCATGGCCATGTTCGGTAAAACCGCCGCTGCCTTGGCATTGGTTATAGCCATGATTCTACTCTGCACAGCGCTCTTAAAGCGCTGGCAGAATGCTCGCCCGCAACTGGGGGCCCACCTACGCGTCATTACGAGCACGGCGGTCGGCAACCGCGAGCGCGTCGTCGTCGTCGAAATTGAAGACACTTGGCTGGTTCTTGGAGTAGGCAATGGCCGAGTCACCAAGCTGCATGAGCGCCCGGCACCTGACGACAGACCTGCTCCTTCCCCTCGTTCTGATTCGCCGCCTTTTGCACAACGGCTTTCTCAGGCGCTGGCAAAGCGTCGGCGTAAAGGCTCCGATACCGACCCACATCAAACACCATGAGGCATAGGATGCACTCCGTTAGGTCCTACTGGCAGCTTTGGCTGCTGTTTGGCGTTGCTGTCGCACTTTGTATGTTGACTAACCCCGTGCATGCACAACAATTGCCAGGCATTATCTCTCAACCGCTTGAGGATGGCGGTCAGCAGTGGTCGCTATCGCTTCAAACACTGCTGCTTTTAAGCTCGCTGGCGTTCCTGCCAGCGATGCTACTGATGATGACCAGCTTTACACGGATCATTATTGTGCTGAGCCTGCTGCGAACCGCGATGGGCACGCAGGCAACACCACCCAATCAGGTGCTGCTGGGTATCGCGCTGTTCCTAACCTTTTTTATCATGTCACCCGTTCTTTCTCAGGTGTATGACACAGCCTGGCAGCCTCTATCGAACGAGACGATTAATTTTGAAGAGTTTTTGCTGCGTGCCCAGCTACCGTTTCGTGAGTTTATGCTTGCCCAAACGCGGGAGCCTGATTTAGCCCTATTCGTCCGCTTGGCAGACGTAGGACCTTTGCAAGGTCCTGAAGAGCTCCCCATGCGCGTGTTATTGCCTGCCTTTGTCACCAGCGAGCTTAAAACTGCCTTTCAAATCGGTTTTACTATTTTCATTCCCTTTTTGATTATCGACCTGGTGGTCGCCAGCACGTTAATGGCGTTAGGAATGATGATGGTGCCGCCCGTGACGATTTCATTACCGTTCAAATTAATGCTTTTTATACTGGTTGACGGTTGGCAGTTAATCGTTGGCTCACTCGCCCAAAGCTTTTACGTTACCTAGGTGCCGCGCCGCGGCAAGGAGCAAGCATGACCCCTGAGGTGGTAATGAGCATGGCGTATCAAGGCATGCGCGTCACACTATTTCTAGCAGGCCCCATACTGCTGGCGGCGCTTTTTACCGGTTTACTTGTTAGCCTTTTTCAAGCGGCCACGCAAATTAACGAAATGACGCTCACCTTTATCCCTAAAATCCTGGCGGTGTTTGCCGTTCTGGTTTTGGCGGGCCCGTGGTTGATTAGCTTGATTACGGATTTTACGACACGACTGTTTACCAACATTCCCAACATGGTGATGTAGTGCCATGGTGGAAATCACCTTTGCTCAGCTGCAAGGCTGGTTGATAGCTTTTTTATGGCCCTTTGCGCGCATTACAGCGTTTATGGCCGTTTCCCCGCTGTGGGGGCATTCCAGTATCCCTAACCAGGCAAAAGTCGGAATCGCCGCGCTAGTGACCATTGTGATTGCACCGATTCTCCCAGCCATGCCGAATGTCGCCATTATGTCCTGGGCAGGCATAGGGATCATGGTAGAGCAAATAGTGATCGGGCTAGCCATAGGGCTGGTCATGCATATTGTATTTGCGGTTGTTCAGGCGGCAGGTGAATATATTGGCTTACAAATGGGGCTCGCGTTTGCCACGTTCTTTGATGCTTCTAGTGGCACCAACATTATGGTGCTATCACGCATTTTATATATGATCACATTGCTCATGTTTTTAGCGTTTAACGGCCACCTAATGGTGCTTGAAACGCTGATCATGAGTTTTGAGACACTGCCCATCGGGATAGCCGGTTTGAACCCGGGGGCCTTCGACCTACTGGCCCGCTACGCAGGCACTATTTTCGCCGCAGGTATGCTGCTAGCACTACCCGTTGTGGGCGCGTTACTGATTATCAACCTATGTCTCGGTATTCTTAATCGCTCTGCCCCACAGCTCACCGTGTTCAATATTGGCTTTCCCACCTCACTCACCGTCGGGCTAACGCTCTTGATGGTCTTAATGACGCGTATTGACCGTTTTCTACAGGCCCTCTTTAGCCAAGGGCTGGGAATGATGCAAAACCTGATAGAAGCCATGGCTCCTTTAAACTAACAGCGCCTATAAACTAAAAAGCCCTGTTACGGTAAATAACCGTGACAGGGCTAATATCATGCTCTTATCTGTTTTTACATATAGTTAAACAGTGATAACCCCTTCACATCGACAAACGTCTTCTGCGCGGCCTGCATGCCCACTTGGCGCAGGCTATACTCGGAAATAGCCTCCACATAATCCAGATCTACTAGATCCGACAGCGTTTGCGTATAGTTCATCATGCGGTTACTGCCCACCGCATCAATAACGTCCAACTCATTAAGACGTGCGCCTGCAGAGGCACGCACGGTCAGCACGTTATCCAATGCGTTATCCAGTTCGCGCATGGAACTATTCAAGGTATTACGCAGTGCCGCTTTTTCCGCATCCGTTTCAGCAGGATTATCCAGCACGCCAATCGCTGCCTCCAGCGTCTTGAAAAGATCTGCAGGCGACTCTGTTGTTCCTGGGCGGGCCATGGAAATTTCGTCGCCGTCAGCCGGATCCCCTTTAAGAGTAATGCTGATGCCGCCAAACGATAGCTGTTGTCCATCGCCCGTATAATCAAAAGGACCAGTTCCCGTTTCGCCGTCAGGAGTAATCGCCTCACCCTCAGATCCGATGACCGTATAAGTGGAATCATCGCTATCAGGTTCGATACCAGGATCGACGTTGAATTTAATGGTAAATCCCTGCCCATAATCATCATGGGTGACATCGTTAACATTAGGACCCGAAAAGGTCACATTGCCCTCATTTCCCGGCGAAGCTTTCGCCACATAACTGGCACTGCTTGGCACACTTTGGAAAATGGTTTTACCATTTTCAGTGACAGGCATTAACCGGGAGGCATCAACCTGCTGCTCACGGCTATTTGCATCACCGTTGTATTCAACGCTGCCTTCTGCATTTTTAGCAAACGGAGGTGCATTATCCTTGTAACCACCAAATAGATAACGCCCATTACCATCGGTCGCGTTTGCCTGACCGATGAGCGTTTCGTAAACGCCTTTTAATTCACTTGCGGCGGACTCACGATCCTCACTGCTGAGCGTATCGCTGGACGCCTGGATGAGCAGCTCTTTTGCACGGATTACCACATCTTTCACGCTATTAAGAACACTCTCTGTTTGTGCCACTGAATTGCGAGCTGAAATGCGCGAATCCCTATACTGTTCAGTAATAGAAATCGACTGATCAACACCTACCGCACGTGAAGCCGCTTGCGGGTCATCCGAAGGGTTGACTACCCGACGACCACTGGCGAGCTGCTGACTCACCTTTAAGAAATCACTCTGCTGGCGATTCATGGACGCCGTGCTTTGCTCAAACATCGTCACGCTGCTAATACGCATAGCCTAGACTCCTGGATTAACCGCGCAGGTTCAAGATAGTGTCCATAATCGAGCCAGCCGTATCAATAACACGTGCGTTGGCCATATAGTACTGCTGGTAGCGAATCAGATTGGCAGCCTCTTCGTCCAAGTTTACACCAGACTCAGACTGCTGCACCGCACGCAGCTGATCGGTGAGTCCTTGACGCGCGTCCAGGTTAACCTGGGTAATATTAGCGCGGTTACCGACATCGCTCACAATGGAGGCGTAGCCGGAACTCACGGAAGCTGAACCTCCTACCACCGCCTCGCTCTGCAACTTTTGCAAAGCTAATGCGTTACGGTTATCGCCCGAAGCCGCGATAATGTTTTGAGCAACCGTTAATGTCGCCTCTCCATTAGTAGGGAGTGAAGAAAGCGTAAAGCTCATGCCATCAATTTCAACCGTTTCGCCACCTTCCAAAGGATCACTATCCACACCAAACGGTTGATCGTTAACGCGGATCGCTGCTCCTGATGGATTTACCGTTAGCTCACCCTCTGAATCCAGCGTTAACGTATACTCTTTATGGTTAGAGAATGCCCCTGGGGACATCTTCAGGTCGTCTACGTCTAAATCACCCGAGTGTTTGAAAGAAGTAAGAGAACTGCCTTCTTCACCGTCTAATCCTGCATCGCCTGCGGCTATTTTATCCCCGTCTGTAATCGCCACCTTCATATCCTGGCCGGCGCGACGAACAGGCTGAATTTCGAACTTATCGCCATTCTGCGGCGTGCTCTCAAAGGCAACATTAACGCCACCAAAGGACAGCACGTCGCCATCCCATGTGAAGTCCACCTCATCACCACTGTCATTACGCGTCACGCTAAACGCGTCATTGCGATAACTGATGGTGTAGTCTGTAGCGCGTAGCTCATCAATATTATCCGTATCGAATTCAACGGATGCTATTTCAGAGGCATTGCCTTTATAGCTGTATCCTAGCGGCTTACTTAGTTCAAAGAAGTCCCCACCCAATTCGCCATCCAGGTCCACACCCTTTTTATGCTGATCGTTAAAAGCAACCGAGAGCGAAACAGCCAGCTGACCAATCTGGTTCTGCGTTTTATCCAACGTCTCGGAACGAAACGCCATTAGTCCGCCCAGCGTACCGCCTTTTATCGTTGACTCATTTAACTTTACAACGTTACCACTACCATCGCGATAGCCAACGATGGTGCGTTGTGGGTCGTTGTCAGCCTGTACAGCCTCGAGTTTAAAGGAGTCTGTACCCGTCACGAGCGGCTGGCCGTTAGGAAGGCTAATGTTATAGGTTTTACCGTCCTGAATATTCAGGCGTAGATCCATTCGCTCGTTAAGCTCAGAAACCAGATGATCGCGCTGGTTAAGCAGGCTATTAGGCGCATCACCCGTACGCGCACGCGCCAGAGAAATTTCTTTATTCAGCCCCGCAATCTGCTCAAGCGAGTTATTAATTTGGGTAACTTCATCCTTGATTTGGCTATTAATATTGCTCTGCATATCCTGCAGATAGCCATCAAAGGAGCGAAACTGAGCGCTTAATGTACTTGCTGTTCCAAGCACCCCTTGACGAGCAGCCGGGTCAGACGGCGAGCTTGCCAGGTCTTCAAGCGAAGAAAAGAAGCCCTGCATCAGCGGCGCCAAACCAGCGGCTCGGTCGGCCAGCAGGTTATCGATTTGCGAGACCTGATTGTTGTAGGTCTCAAGCGCACTCGATTGCGTCTTCGCGCTATTAAGCTGGTTAGCGACATAGGTATTAAACTGTCGCTCAATGGCATCCACTTTCACACCACCGCCTACATTGCCCTCACCCAGCTGAGTGAGTTCACGGTTGTAGCCCGGCGTGTAAACATTGCTGATGTTATTACTGGTGGTGTTTAAGGCATTCTGGGCAGCATTAAGGCCGCTTAAGCCAACAGAAAACATGCTCATGGTTGATATCCTTAGGCCGATACCTAATATATCGGCAGCACCCTAAAAAACTTAAGCCCTACCTAGCGCGAATCCGCCAGATAGGTGCTCTCTGTTGTTAGCGACCCCATGGTATTCATAACGGCTATCAGCTTTTGGGCGTAGCGCGGGTCTGTGGCATAGCCTCCTCGCTGCAACGCATGCGCGGCCTGCTCGGCACTGGATGCCTGCACCACCGCTGCGTAACGCGAATTTTTGCCGATCAGGTTGGCATAATCGGTAAGCGAATGCTCAAACGAATCATAGACACGGAACGTATCAACCACCTGTGTGCGGCGCCCGTTAATATATTCATGCGTCACAATATCGGTGGTTTTACCCTGCCAATGGCTACCCGCTTTAATCCCGAACAGGTTATGGCTGTTGCCTCCCTGACGGGTGGCTATTTCATGCTGCCCCCAGCCGGTTTCCAGGGCTGCCTGTGCTAATATCAACTCGGCGGGAACACCGCTTGCCTTACTGGCAGCTTGCGCGGGAATCGCCAATTTATTGATAAAGCGCTGCACATGCTCTGGCGCGTTGTTATTAGCGCCAGACATGCCAAGTGATGCCTGCTCACCAACGTCAGCACGCTTGCGTATCGCATCCAGCTCTGACAGAAAGCGACCGCTTCCCGGAGAGTTAGAAGGGTGCTCTCCTTGCGGCTGTATGGCGCCATCCAGCACACGTGGAGTGCCGCGTGGAATACCGGCAATGAGCGCTTGTAGTTCTTGGTCGGCTACATTTTCTTCGCCCACCACACCTTGGCGCTGAAGCTGCTCGACCAGTACATCCGCCAGGCCTATTCCTTTGGATGCAATGACCTGCGACCACTGCTGGTCCAGCATCTGCTGATAGGTATCAGTCGTCGTGCTACTCATCAGATCTGAAGAGGGAATAGCGTCACGCATGCTCTTCATCATCATATGCACAAAGAGCGCTTCAAACTGTTGGGCGGCTGAGTCTACTCCCGCTTCCGGGTCGACGCGCGCCGTATGCTGCAATCGCTGAAAACCCTGAACGTCTAACGCAAACTGGCCGGTCATATCATTAGAGACGCTCATTAAATCACCTCCAGCTCGGCACGCAGCGACCCAGACGCTTTTAGCGCCTCAAGAATCGTCATCAAATCCTGAGGTGTCGCCCCCAAGGCATTCAGCGCATTAACCACGTCCGTAAGCTGAGCACCCTCTACGATTTGTAGATACGCTTCCTGCTGCTCAATATCGATGTCCGTATCCGGTACCACAACGGTTTGGCCCTGACTAAACGGGCCTGGCTGGCTCACACCCAGGTTTCTATCGATGGTGATTGATAGGCTCCCGTGGGCGACTGCCGCTTGGCGTAACGTCACAGCACTGTTCATTACCACGGAACCAGTACGCGAATTTAATACCACTCTGGCCGGCGCTTCGGTGGGCGTTACCTGAACGTTCTCTACGCGTGCCATAAAGTTGACCCGCGCGTTAGCATCGACTGGGCCATCCAGCGCAATGACACGCCCATTACGGGCATAGGCCACCGATTGGCCAAATTCGTTATTAATTGCGGTCACCATACGCTGCACAGTACCGAAGTCCACTTCATTTAATTGCAGCTCAAGCATCCCGCCGTTGCCGCCCAGATTAAGTGCTACTTCACGCTCAACCAGGGCGCCGCCGGGGATACGACCCGCTGCCTGCTGGTTAATCTGTACGCTGCTACCGCCTGCCTGGGCGCCCGCACCGCCTACCAGCATATTGCCTTGAGCAATCGCGTAGATATCGCCATCCGCACCTTTTAACGGTGTCATCAATAGCGTCCCCCCGCGTAGGCTACGCGCGTTGGCAATAGATGAAACCACAATATCCACACGCTGACCTGGACGCGCAAAAGGCGGTAAATCTGCGGTCACCATTACCGCCGCTACGTTACGTAGCTGCATATTGGTGCCTGGTGGAATAGTCACGCCGAGCTGAGACAGCATGTTGGAGAGGCTTTGGCTGGTAAAGGGGGCCTGGGTTGTTTGGTCACCCGTGTTATCCAGCCCGACCACCAAACCATAGCCCACCAATTGGTTATCGCGCACGCCTGCAAAACTGGCTAGCTCAATCACGCGCTCGGCATAAACGGGTAACGCAAGTAGGCACATAAGTAGCAGAGCACCCAGTTGCGCCAGCCGCATTTTAATTAATCGAAAACCGTTTAGCTGCATGACGATCACTCTAGGCCACTAAGTTGTTTAGCCATTCCAGGTACCATTAGAAGGGCGAAATATTCAAGAAAAAGCGCTGCAGCCACCCCATGTGCTGAGCTTCATTAATATAGCCATCCCCCACATACTCTATCCGCGCATCCGCTACTTGCGTGGAGGGCACCGTATTCTGGGTGGTAATCGTACGTGGATTCACGACGCCTGAAAAACGTATGAACTCGGTCCCTTGGTTAATGCCGATCTGCTTTTCGCCCCTAACGCGCAAGTTACCGTTATTCATGACTTCTAAAACCGAGACGGTAATAGTGCCGGTAAACGAGTTGTTCGCTTGCGCACCGCCGCCGCCATTAAAATCGCTGGCCCCGGCAATATCGAAACCATATTCAGCCAGGGTGTCGAGTACATCAGGCAACTGGGCAAGATCCAACGATGCGCTGCCGTTGCGCGACGCATTTGTACGCGCATTTTTGCTGGCGCTTACCTGCTCATCCAACACTATGGTGAGGATATCCCCCATTGCTCTTGGTCGACGGTCTTCAAACAGCGGCTGATAGCCTTGCCGGGCTTGGTAAATTGAGCCATTGGGAATAGGCGGTGGGCGATCCACAATTTCAATCTGCTCTTGTTCACCCACTACTGAGGCGCGGGGTATCTGGGCACAGCCGGCCGCCAGTAAGGTAAAAAACAGCAAAGCAATAACGCTTAGCCGACGGCTAACATGGTAAAAATCCCGCATGGTTCAATAAACCTCAACGCGCTCTTTATAGCTGGCTCAAACGTGCCAACATTTCATCGCTGGTAGATACGGCTTTGCTGTTAATCTCATACGCGCGCTGGGTTTGGATCATGCTAACCATCTCTTCCACAACGTTCACGTTCGAGGTCTCGACGTAGCCTTGGAACAAGCGCCCGGCACCGTTAATACCCGGTATATTTTCATTGGGAGCACCGGAGGCACCGGTTTCCAAGTAAAGGTTTCCACCTATGCTTTCTAAACCAGCGGGATTAATAAACGATGTCAGCGTGACTTGGCCAATATCGTTGTCTATCGCAACGCCTGGCTGACGAACACTTACCGTACCATCTTCAGCGATAGTCACAGCCAAGGCATTTTCCGGCACAAAAATAGCTGGCTCCAGCGGGTAGCCGTTCGCCGTTACCATCTGACCATTTTCGTTGAGCTGGAAGCTTCCGTCCCGGGTATAGCCACTCGTACCATCAGGCAACAACACTTGGAAAAAACCTTCACCGTTGATGGCAAGGTCACGTGAGTTTTCGGTTTGCTCCAGGCCACCTTGAGTATGTAAACGCTCGGTTGCCACGGCGCGAACGCCGGTACCGACCTGCATACCTGAAGGCAGTCGGTCCTGGATATTGTTCTGTGCACCTGGCTGGCGCATATTCTGGTACAACAAATCTTCAAACACGGGGCGCGAACGCTTAAAACCATTGGTACTAACGTTGGCCAGGTTATTGGATATAACATCCAATTTCGTTTGCTGAGACTCAAGCCCTGTTTTAGCAGTCCACAAAGAAGTAATCATGAGTGTTCGTGTTCCCTTGTTAGGCGGCTGCTATCAGCCCTGAATAGAGAGCATGCTGTTGGCCCGCTGAGCATTCTCATCAACGGTGCTGAGCACTTTCATTTGCATATCGTAACGTCGCGCGACATCAATCATCGCGACCATGGCATCCACCGCGCTGACATTACTGCCTTCAAGCGCACCGCTGACCAAGCGAGCATCCTCGTTTGCTGGCAGCACGCCAGGTGCTCCCACGTCATTGAGCGGAGCACGAAATAAGCCATCGTCACCGCGTGTCAGAGCCTGCTCGTCAGGCGTTACCAATTTGATCCGGCCAACATCAACGAGCGCTTCTGGGCCCTCGCCTTCAGGAATAGCGCTGATCGTACCGTCAGCGCCGATGGATACCTGCGCTCCTTGAGGCACCGCAATAGGACCACCATCGCCCATCACTGGACGCCCTACGTTTAGCAGGACGCCATCACTATCCAGTTGCAGGTCGCCACGGCGTGTGTAGGTTTCCGTACCGTCATCGGCTAACACCGCCATCCAGGCATCACCCTGCATCGCGATATCCAGCGCACGTCCGGTAAACTCAACCGGCCCTTGTGAAAAATCACTTCCCGGCGTGGTGGTCATGACTGACGTACGCGTTGCCAATAACGCTTCACCCTGAACAGGCACCGAGCGCGCAGCCTGAAGCTGCGCACGAAAGCCCGTAGTGGTTACATTCGCCAGGTTATTGCTCACCACCGACTGCTGATCCATGGCGTTTTTGGCACCGCTCATGGCGGTATATAGCATCCGATCCAAGTGACTTACTCCTTACCAAAAGGACCCATTATTAAAGGTTAATAATGGTTTGCAGGAGTTCATCCTGGGTGCTGATGGTTTGCGAGTTGGCCTGGTAGGCGCGCTGAGCGACGATCATGCTCACCAGCTCTTGAGCCATATCGACGTTAGAGGTTTCCGTTGCGCTGGCTTGTATTAAGCCTCGCATTCCTGTCCCTGGAGCGCCCACCAGTTCCTGACCAGAGGAGGCTGTGGCCGTCCAAAGGTTATCGCCGCCAGGCTTCAACCCTTCTGGATTACGAAAACTCGCCATAGCTACTTGGCCCGCAGCAAGCGATTGCTCATTAGAGTAATTGCGCATAATGGTGCCATCATCCTGGATAGTAATGCCGACCAAGGCACCAGACGTGTAGCCATCCTGCGTTACATCAGTTGCAGTAGAGTCATTACCGAATTGCGTAGTGCCGCCAAGATCATAATTAAAGGCAAGTGGCGAGGCAGCACCGCTATTGATATTTAGAGAGATTTGAGTTTGGCTGTCCTGGCGCGGCAAATTATTAAATTCTGCTGCTAATGCTGTCTGATCAGTTGCTAACGCAGTTCTGTTCGTCTCATACGTCGCGACATCTGTTGCAATGTCGCTTGACAGAGTACCTAGCTGATTGTCGAATTCAGCACTATCAAAACCAGCAACATTGTTAGCAGCAGTACTTGCAGTTGAAATAGGAGCGAAGATATTAGAAAAATCAGTCATTAGGCCGCCGTTAGCGACAGCTGACTCATATGTAGTGAGCTGTAATTCAACATCCTCGATAGCATCTTGCAACGCGATTATATCGGGCTCAGTATCGTCTACATCACCAGAAGAGATAAGCCCAGAAAGATAGGCTTTTGCTTCATCTAACTGACTTCGAACGCTTGTGAGCTGTGTATTGAGAGTTGTTTGATTTCCATCAAAAGTAGCTTGGGCGCTACTCAGGTTAGCTTGAGCCTTCAAGTACTGGTCCGTAACCTCTCGCACTGATGTAAGCACACCATTTTGATTAAACTCTACGAGAAAATTGTTCTCTTCGTTATATTCATTACCGGAAACTACTTTAGCTTCCCAGACATTCTGATTACTACCGTCTGGGCTTCCAACTTTTTCGTAATAAACGTTGATATTAAATGGGTTGCCTAATGAATCGTAGACCGTAAAGTTAGTTGTGAAGTGGTAGTCAATCTCGTTTTCGCCAACTGTAATTGTATTAAGCCCTTCTCCTACTTGTTCACGAGAGTCCAGGTTAAGAACGTTTTCGACAGCGGTTGTTGATTTTGCTGGCAACGCGTCCGAATCCACCGTTAGCCCAACAGCCTGGCCACCCGCCTGCACGTTACCATTAGCATCAGCTGCATAGCCCATGATTTGCGCACCCTGAGCGTTTACCAAGCGGCCATCGGCTGTCATCGTAAGCTGACCGTTACGCGAGTAGCCTACTTCTCCGTTAGGCTGCTGAAAGCGGAAGAATCCTTCCCCTGAAATGGCCAAGTCCATATTACGTGATGAAGACTCAACATTGCCTTGGGTAAAATCTTGCAATACGGCAGATGTGCGTACACCAAGCCCTATGCGTGATTCAGCAAATACGTCAGCAAATTGTACATTTGAACTTTTAAAACCGACTGTCTGCGAGTTAGCAATGTTGTTACCGATAGCGCCTAATTTCTCACGCTGAGCGTTCAGACCACTAAGTGCTTGTGAAAAGCTCATGATGTTCCCCTGAAAAAGATATTGTTTAGCGAATAGTCAAAGAATTTGTTTAACGTCATTCAGGCTGATTTGGCCATAAATAGCGCCTAAATCCAGCCGCACGCTTCCACTACCGTCGTTAGGCGTCACGCGGTTGACCACCGCATACTGCAAGGCTGTGGATTCAACTCTTTCACCTTCAGCGTCGGCCGCCTCTAGTTGAATCGAATACCGACCACTGGCAGCGGCTGCCCCTTGGTCACTCAATCCAGGCCAATCAAATGAGTGAACGCCGGCATCTAGAGGGCCTAGATCGTCGTAAGTTTTGATGACTTGACCACCTTCACCAACAATCGTCGCCTTAACGCTCTTCGCTGGTTCTGCCAACTCTATCCCAAAGGGTGTTGTATACAATTTCCCTTCGTTATCTTGCTCCAGCAACACATCCTTACCGGGCACCATGATGCCTTTACCAATTAGACCGCTCGCCTGTAACGCCTGATTGGCATCCATTTGGCTGGTAATGCCTTCAAGTGTGCTATTCAGCTCTTCGATACCGCTAACAGTATTGATCTGTGCCAGCTGGGACGTCATTTCCGCGTTTTCCATCGGATTTAGCGGGTCCTGGTTCTGCAGCTGGGTGATCAGCAACGTCATAAAGCTATTGCGAAGCTCGTCTGACTGGCGAGCCGATAGACCGTTGGAGCCACCACTATTCACAGCGTTAACGACATTTGCATCGATAGTACTCATGCTTATCCCTCACCCAGTGACAGCGTCTGCATCATCATCTGTTTTGTGGTATTGAATACCTCTACGTTCGCCTGATAAGAGCGGGACGCGGAAATCATATTCACCATTTCATGCACAGGCTCTACATTGGGCTTGGCCACATAGCCCTCTTCATCAGCTGCGGGATGATTGGGCATGTATTCCAGACGCAGCGGTGAGTCGTCTTCCACAATGTCGGAGACTCTCACGCCACCAATACCAAAACGGGTGTTTTGTGCCTGCGCTTCAAACAGCACGTGTTTCGCGCGGTACGTTTCACCATCCGGGCCGGCAATACTATCGGCGTTGGCCATATTGCTGGCAGTGACATTCATCCGCTGGGATTGAGCGCTCATGGCAGAGCCAGCAACATCAAACGCTGAAAACATCGACATCATTTATCTCCTACGCAGTTTGCTGGCCTACTCAGGCTGCATTGCATTTTTTAGACCCTGGATACGGCGATTCATGATCGTAAGCGCCGCTTGGTAACGCACGGCATTATCAGCAAACTGAGTACGCTCGCGATCCATCTCAACCGTATTGCCGTCCAGACTCGGCTGGGAAGGAATTCGGTACAGTAACGCCGCATTACCGGCGCCTTGCCAGGCAGGCCCGGCACCGGCTAAATGCTGCCCAGACGTCCGGGCGAGCGTTAATCCCCCTTGGCTGCCCTGTTGTGAAACACCACCGTCAACGGCTTTTTTAAGCTCGTTGGCAAAATCAATGTCCCGCGCCTTATAATTTGGCGTGTCGGCATTCGCAATATTAGCGGCCAGCACTTCATGACGCGCTTGACGCAAGCCTAATGCCTGCTGGTGGTAGTTAAAGGCAGATTCTAGTTGATCAAGCATGCCGCGCCCTCGCTCGCCGGGAGGCAAAAAAATTAAATTTATCGATGGTGAAGAATACGCTTACGGCTGTCAGCCCAAAGCATGGAACAGCTAGCGTTTACACCAGCATTTCGTCTGTTTCATCTACTTCTTTTTCGCTACACTTACTGGCTAAATCTCGTTATCCCTCGCCTGCTGAGCTGCCCCGCCATGTCACATCCGCTGCACATAAAACGTTGCTTCTCAGCACTGCTCACGCGCTATTTTTCACTGGTGGCCTGTTTGGCGTGTTTCTCAAGCGCACAGGCAGACGATGCGCTCATGCAGCAAGTGCATCAGTTTTTGTATCAACAAACGCAGCCTCTAGGAGAGGAGGTGGTCATTGATGTGCGCCCTCCTTCTCCTCACTTACCGCCCTGCGTTCAGCCGGAACCTTTTTTGCCCAATGCGGGTCAATCACCGTTAGGGCGCGTTTCGGTAGGTGTTCGCTGCGGTGAAACACATCAGCAAGTACGTTATTTGCAGGCCCAAATTGATGTTATTGGCAGCTACTGGGTAGCCCAGCACGATATTAATCGCGGTACGCTGATTACCCCTGATATGCTCGTTGAGCAAAGTGGTAATTTGGGGGAGCTTTCGTCGCAGGCCCTAACCAATGAAGAAGAAATTGTTGGCAAGGTTGCTCAGCGGCAGATTCGAAGTGGCAGTACCTTTTTAACCCACTTCTTACAAACGCCTTCGGTTGTTGAGCGCGGTCAGCGGGTTACGGTCATCGCTCAAGGCAATGCTTTTCGCGTTTCACGCGAGGGAGAAGTGCTGGAAAGCGGAGGGGTAGGAGACCAGGTTCGCGTGCGCTTTGATACCCGTGAAATAGTAACGGTACGAATTAATGAACAAGGCATTTTAGTGGTGGATTTTTAGATCTGGTCTAAAGTTTTAGCCACCAGGGCCGATAGTTGTTATCACTGACGCCGAATACACAGACGTTGACCATAAGGCACACAACGTGAACATTGATAACCTCAATTCATTGTTACGCTCGAACCAAGCGCAGCAACGTGATGAAACACAAAAGACGGGCGGACCCAAGGCGGCTGAAGTCGCTGGCCAAACGCGTGAATCTACTCAGCTTAGCCATTCTCATTTCGATGATACGCAGGATATCGATATGGCAAAAGTTCAAGAGATTCGCGATGCCATTCGTGAGGGCCGTCTTGAAATTCGAGCTGACCGTATTGCAGATGGCTTGATTGCCAATCTTTCAGAGTTATAAGGTAGCGTACTATGAGCCTTGCCCATTTGCTTTCCGACCAGCAGCAGCGTATTGATGAGCTAGTGGCGCTATTATCGAGTGAGCAAACACTCTTAACGCAGGGTGACATTGACGGAAAAGCGCTGGCCGATACAGCAGAAGGTAAACAAGCGCTGCTGGCCGATATAGAGCGCATTGAAACGCTACGCCGCAATGTTCAAAAGCGACTTGGCTATGAAGACAACGCCAATGGGGCACGCTTGGCTGCTCGTGATGCTGGCTGTCAAACGGCTTGGGAAACGCTACTCGAAAAGAGCGAGCGTGTTGCGCGTATGAACGAACTAACCGGTCAAATGCTGTCGGTACGCATGAAGCACAATCAAGAAATGCTGGACTATATACGCCAAATTGCGGAAAAAACACTCTATAAACCTGATGGGCGTAATAGCGCGCAGTCAGGAAGAATCAACGCATCCGCTTAGTTTATCCCCTTTAGATAAGTATCCCTTCTACAACTTCAATAAAAGCCTACCTTTTTATTACTGGCTCAGTTGTCCGAACGTTATACCGCTCCAATTGCCAGGGCCAACGGCAGCACCGGTCATGCCGTAATGAATGGGCTTTTAGCCTCAACCGCACCACGCTTGTTAACGGTTAACTGCGTAACCTCCCCCCATCTAGGCGCTCATGCACGTAAATGCTTTCACGCCTGCCGATACTGGTAGCTTTTTAGGATTAGGAAAGAAAATCTATTGAATAGTGATGGGTTCTACTTTTCTTACAC